>NZ_JBICRM010000089.1:0-4755 GCF_043197025.1 Nonomuraea marmarensis | reverse complement strand
CTTACGAGGTGCCTTTCTGAACTGGCTGGTTGAAGCGTGAAGAACTCCAATCATCCCAGGTCAGGGGGCACCTCACTTCATTTCACGACACTCGCATCAGATTTCAAGCCGTGGATCCAGGCTAAGAAACAACCCCAGAAATGTTCAGTGCCCAGGTCGGGGAAACCATCCCCGACCTGGGCCTTCATACGTGGAGCTGTTCGTCATGAGGCCCGCAGTGACGCAGCGCTCGGATCGCGGCGAGCACCTCGGCCCGGTTGCCGCCCGCCTTCATCCACGCGGGCAGCCGCTCCAGGAGCGTCTGCGACCCCGCAGGCGTCGGCCGCTCACGCAGCGTCGCAGCCACGTACGCCGCCAACAGCTCCAGATGGGGCACGTTGTACGCCCACAACACCCGACCGCAACAGGGCCGCCGCAACCACAACGGCAACCCGAAGTAGGGATCATCGGGCCCACCGAACTGCGGCACCACGAGCGCACCACGACCGGTGAAGTACACATCCCCCGCACCACTGCGCCACGGCCGCGGCGTCCATTCAGCGAGGTGAGAGCACCCGAGACAGGTCAGCCGATGCGGCGCCGTCAGCCAACCCACGGCGTACGCGTGCCCGTCACGATGATCAGGATGTACGGCCACCAGCGCACGCCCGTCGCACCGCGGACACCGGACCAGAATCTCCCTGGCGAAATCCCACAGACGGACACCGGGATCCCGAAACCGGTCCCCTCTGGCTCGCTCGACCTCCACGACACACATCCTGCCCCCAGATCCGGTGTCGATTTCACGAGTCCTCTGCAGTGATGTCAGAAGACATCGGACAGGGCTGCGGGGAAGGTGGAAACCAGCGCGGGTTCGAGCGTGATGTCCATGACCTACTGGGCCGTGCTGGGTTGTGAGCGTGTTTTCACGGCGGGCCTGGAGCCGGCGCGGTCGAGGACTTGGTAGACGGTGGCGCGGCCGATGGAGAACACCTCCATCAATTCGGCGATGGTGTACTCGCGGGTGGTGTGCATCCGCACCAGCTCGGCCTGCTGACGGGCCGACAGTTTGGGCTGGCGGCCCTTGAGCTTGCCGTTCGTACGCCTCAGCACGCGAGCGGCCCGCCGCGTCACCAGCAGCGCATGTCCGTCCAGGTGCCGTCGTACATCCCATCCAGGTCGATGATCACTGGGTTTGTGGCGGAGGGGCCATCCACGGGGGTGCCGGGCTCGTCGAACGGCGTCCAGCCCACGACCCCGTAGTCGCCGAGGTCTCCGTCGGGGTCCTCGATCTTCGCCTGGCGATAGTGGTTCAGCACCTCTTGGATAGGCCGGACCGTGGAGAGTTCGAAGCGGATGGTGTACCAGCAGTCGCCGGAGTCGCCGCTCACCTCGACCTGCGGGTCGAAGTACCCAAAGTCCGTTCCGGGCGGCAGCGGAAACTCCTGGATACGGTCCACCATGCGCGCCAGCCGGTGGTCATTGATCCACACCGGCGCCATGACAATCGCCGCGAGCAGCAGGAGCGGCACTAACGGCAGGGCCAGGCAGCCGATCCGGCGAGCCATTCGTGAATGTCTGGACTCTTGCGGTGGTGCGGATGCGGGTGGGTCCTGGGGGATCGACATGGATCACATGGTCGCGTACTCGTTCCCCCTCGCATGGAGTCCCGCTCTGCTCAGGATGGCTATCACACCGTCGCGAGTTCGCGTCCGGACGGGCTGACCGAGCCGTGAGCATGTGCTGAACTGTCCGATATGGAGTATCGCCGATTCCTCGACTGCCTGGCGGCCGACTTCGCCCGCCTGCGGGCCGTCGTACCGACCGTCCCCACTGCGGCGGTGCCGAGCTGCCCCGGCTGGACCGTCGCCGACCTGACCCACCACATCGGCGAGGTGTACCTGCACAAGACCCTGGCCATGCGCGAGGGCGCCGAACCCGACCCCTGGCCGCCGAAGGAACTCGCCGATGAGGAGCCGCTCGCACTGCTCGACCGGGCGTACGCCGGGCTGCTCGACGAGTTCGCCGCCCGCAAGCCGGAGGATCCGGCCGGCTCCTGGTACACCCCGGACCAGACCGTCGGCTTCTGGATCCGCCGGATGGCGCAGGAGACGGTCATCCACCGCATCGACGCCGAACTCGGCACCGGACAGCCGATCGCGCCGGTCCCGGCAGACCTCGCCATCGACGGCATCGACGAGCTGCTCAAGATCTTCGTGGCGTACAGCGTCGCGGAGTGGGGCGACTACTTCACCGACATCCTGGCCGGCTCACCGGGCCGGATGTACACGGTGCGGACCGACGGCGTGGCGTGGCGGGTACGGACCGGCCCAGGGCTGTTCACCGTCGAGGACAGTGCCGGCGACGACGCGGCCGACGTGACCGTGAGCGGCCCGCCAACGGCCGTGCTGCGCTGGATGTGGAACCGCGACAGCGCCGGCGAGCCGAGCGACGTGACGGTCGAAGGCGCCCCGGAGGCGGTCGAGGAGCTACGGCGCTGCATCGTCACCGCGACGCAGTGAGGCCGGTCAGCCGACTGCCGGTGGTACGACGCGTTGCGACCTAGGACGTGTCCCGTAGATCAAGATCTCGCGTACGCGGCCCGCCTGATGTCCAGATAGCGAAACCCGTTTCTCATTTAGTGGACGGGGTGGGTAGCGTGCACTGCACGGAGATTGGGAAGGGGGCTGCTGTGGTGGAGGCTCAAGCGCTGGCCGCGCCGTACCAGGTCAGGTTCCGTGCGGGTCGGAACACGGGTTTGGCCGACACTCTCAAGGACGGTGTGGGCGGCTCGGCCGGTCTGCGTCCTCATGAGCTCCTCGAGGCCGCGCTGGCATCGTGCATAACCATCTCGGCTCGGATGGCACTGGAAGAGCGGGGGCTGGCCGATATCAGAGTGACCGTCTCGGTGATCCTGGAGCGTGAGGAATCGGTCACAAGGTTCCGCTACGACCTCGTACTGGATCCGCCGGTGGACGAACTCCATTACAAGGCCGTGGCCGAACGCGTTGAGCGGTCTGCAGTGCGCCAGACGTTGAGCAAACCGCTGGTGTTCGAACCGGTGTAACCGTCACACCACGGGATCGCGGAGCCAGATGCGAATCGAGGCGACGTCGATGGTGCCCTAGTAGATGAGTTCCCTCTTGTCGTAGCGGGGGGAGTCGCCATGCTGACCGGGGGTGAGTATCCGGGTGATAGGACGGCATCGGCGGTCGGCCACCAAGTGAATCTTGGTGGACAGCCCGCCTCGCGACCGGCCCAGAGCCTCACGGCCTGGCGTTACCCGTTCGTGATCTTGTCCGCCCCCCTTTGACGGAGCATCCTTGGCTACAGCGTGACGCGCTCCGGCCGCATGCTGATGGGCACGCACAATGGTGGAGTCGGCGCTGACAGCCCAGTCCCCGCCTTCGGCCTCGTCACAACCCGTGCGCAGCCCGTCCAGGATCTTTTCCCACGTCCCATCCAGCGACCAGCGGCGATGCCGGTTATAGACCGTCTTCCAGTTCCCGTAGCACGATGGCAGATCACGCCACACCGTGCCGTTCGCGTCCGGTGCAAGATCCCATTGATCACCGTCTGGTGGTCCCTCCACCGCGCGCCCTGCACCGCGTTCACCGGCAGCATCGGCTCCAGCCGTTGCCACTCTTCATCAGTCAAGTCGTGGCGTTTCAGACGCTCCTCATCCACACCTGGAGATCTACACCAAGACCGACCTCAAGATCACGGGACACGCCCTAACTCCTGGGGAAGGCATCTGCGTGAGCGTGCACCCATGGCTCGAACGTACGAGGCGTTGGATCAAGGCTCGTTGATCACGGCTCGTCCCGAACGAGACGCATGGCTAATGTATCAAACCCATCCCCTTCAATAGGGAGACTGGTAGAGTTCGATACATGGGCCCTTCAGGAACGCCACGGCTGGTGTCATGCCTGGTGACGCTGCCTCCGACCTTCACCACCGGACAAGCCCGGCTGGCTTCGCTCTCCTCGCGTGACCTGGCCGATCTGACCGCCGACGGAAAGATCCATGAGCTCTCCCGAGGGGTCTACCGGCAGGCATCCGCCCCAGAGACGGCACACCTCGACCTGCTGGCCGTGTGCATCCGAGCCCCGCACGCGGTCGTCTGCGACGAATCCGCCCTCGCCCTCCACGAACTGATCGACGACATCCCCACAGCCGTGCACATCGCGGTTCCCAGAGGACGGCACCGCCCCTCGATCTCCTACCCACCGGTCGTGGTCGCCCAATACTCCCCCGACACCTTCACCCTCGGCATCGAAGGCTTCCAAGCCGCACCAGGAGAACCCGTACCCGTCTACAACGCCGCCCGCAGCGTCGTCGACGCCATGCGCCACCGCGGACGCATCGGCGAAACCCTCGCCCTATCCGCACTCGGCCGCTACCTACGCCGCAACGACCCCAGCAAGATCAACGAACTCCAGCACATCGCCCACAAGCTGGGCGCACTGTCCCTCATCCGCCCCGTAGTCGAGGCGGTGCTCGCCTGATGCCCAACCCCACCCGCGACACCACCGCAGGGCGCGTCTACAACGACCTGCGGAACCTGGCCCAGCGCAGCAGACGATCCACAGACGAGCTCATGGTCGAGTACGTGCTCGAACGGTTCTCAGAAGTTCGCCCGAACGGGTGGGGGTATCACTCTAAGTGTGGAAACGATCACTATGGGTAGATGAGTCAAGGTAGATCATCTTAACGCTTCGGGGGGAGCGTCCATCATGTCGAACACACGGGGATCATCGGCTCTGACCACCACTT
>NZ_JBICRM010000088.1:0-4851 GCF_043197025.1 Nonomuraea marmarensis | reverse complement strand
AAACGGGGTGGGAGACCTCATCTCAAGGCGAGCTTCCCGCTTAGATGCTTTCAGCGGTTATCCCTTCCGAACGTAGCCAACCAGCCGTGCACCTGGCGGTACAACTGGCACACCAGAGGTTCGTCCGTCCCGGTCCTCTCGTACTAGGGACAGCCCCTTTCAAGTCTCCTGCGCGCGCAGCGGATAGGGACCGAACTGTCTCGCGACGTTCTAAACCCAGCTCGCGTACCGCTTTAATGGGCGAACAGCCCAACCCTTGGGACCTACTCCAGCCCCAGGATGCGACGAGCCGACATCGAGGTGCCAAACCATCCCGTCGATATGGACTCTTGGGGAAGATCAGCCTGTTATCCCCGGGGTACCTTTTAGCCGTTGAGCGACACCGCTTCCACACGCCGATGCCGGATCACTAGTCCCAGCTTTCGCTCCTGCTCGACCCGTCAGTCTCACAGTCAAGCCCCCTTGTGCACTTACACTCAACACCTGATTGCCAACCAGGCTGAGGGAACCTTTGGGCGCCTCCGTTACCCTTTAGGAGGCAACCGCCCCAGTTAAACTACCCACCAGACACTGTCCCCGATCCGGATCACGGACCAGAGTTAGACGTTCAAAACGACCAGAGTGGTATTTCACCAACGACTCCACCATCACTAGCGTGACAGCTTCCCAGTCTCCCACCTATCCTACACAAGACGCTCCAAACGCCAATGTCAAGCTGTAGTGAAGGTCCCGGGGTCTTTCCGTCCTGCTGCGCGTAACGAGCATCTTTACTCGTAATGCAATTTCGCCGGGTCTGCGGTTGAGACAGCGGGGAA
This sequence comes from Nonomuraea marmarensis, assembly GCF_043197025.1. Lineage (NCBI taxonomy): Bacteria > Bacillati > Actinomycetota > Actinomycetes > Streptosporangiales > Streptosporangiaceae > Nonomuraea > Nonomuraea marmarensis. Next base: position 4,036 of record NZ_JBICRM010000088.1, on the reverse strand, counting down.
GTCGTTACGCCATTCGTGCAGGTCGGAACTTACCCGACAAGGAATTTCGCTACCTTAGGATGGTTATAGTTACCACCGCCGTTTACCGGCGCTTAAGTTCTCACCTTCGCCAGGTCGCCCTGACTAAGCAGTCCCCTTAACGTTCCGGCACCGGGCAGGCGTCAGTCCGTATACATCGTCTTACGACTTCGCACGGACCTGTGTTTTTAGTAAACAGTCGCTTCCCCCTGGCCACTGCGACCCCCACCAGCTCACAGAGCTAGCCTGATCACCAGCAGAGGCCCCCCTTCTCCCGAAGTTACGGGGGCAATTTGCCGAGTTCCTTAACCACAGTTCACCCGATCGCCTTAGTATTCTCTACCTGACCACCTGAGTCGGTTTAGGGTACGGGCCGCCACAACACTCACTAGAGGCTTTTCTCGGCAGCATAGGATCATCCACTTCACCACAATCGGCTCGGCATCACATCTCAGGATACGCGCGAGGCGGATTTACCTACCTCGCTCCCTACATGCTTACCCCAGGACAACCATCGCCTGGGCTGGACTACCTTCCTGCGTCACCCCATCGCTTACCTACTACCCGATCGGATCGAGCGTTCAGCCTCACCCCTAGCCCCGAAGGGCATCAGAGGACTTAAGGACTCTTAGCATCACGAGGTTCGATATGGGCGCATTGAAGCGGGTACGGGAATATCAACCCGTTATCCATCGACTACGCCTGTCGGCCTCGCCTTAGGCCCCGACTTACCCTGGGCGGATTAGCCTGCCCCAGGAACCCTTGGTCATCCGGCGCGAGGGTTTCTCACCCTCGATTCGCTACTCATGCCTGCATTCTCACTCGCACAGCCTCCACAGCTAGATCACTCTGCTGCTTCACCGGCTGCACGACGCTCCCCTACCCATCAACACAGACGAATCTGCATCAATGCCACGACTTCGGCGGTGTACTTGAGCCCCGCTACATTGTCGGCGCGGAATCACTTGACCAGTGAGCTATTACGCACTCTTTCAAGGGTGGCTGCTTCTAAGCCAACCTCCTGGTTGTCTCTGCGACTCCACATCCTTTCCCACTTAGCACACGCTTAGGGGCCTTAGTCGGTGATCTGGGCTGTTTCCCTCTCGACTACGAACCTTATCGCCCGCAGTCTCACTGCCACGCTCTCACTTACCGGCATTCGGAGTTTGGCTGACGTCAGTAACCTTGTCGGGCCCATCAGCCATCCAGTGCTCTACCTCCGGCAAGAAACACGCAACGCTGCACCTAAATGCATTTCGGGGAGAACCAGCTATCACGGAGTTTGATTGGCCTTTCACCCCTACACACAGATCATCCCCCAGGTTTTCAACCCTGGTGGGTTCGGTCCTCCACCCAGTCTTACCTGAGCTTCAACCTGCCCATGCGTAGATCACTCCGCTTCGGGTCTACAGCATGCGACTCAAACGCCCTCTTCAGACTCGCTTTCGCTACGGCTCCCCCACACGGGTTAACCTCGCCACACACCATAACTCGCAGGCTCATTCTTCAAAAGGCACGCAGTCACATCACAGCCGCCCCCAAAGGGACGACTAAGCTCCTACGGCTTGTAGGCACACGGTTTCAGGTACTCTTTCACAACCCCTCACCGGGGCACTTTTCACCTTTCCCTCACGGTACTCGTGCACTATCGGTCATCAGGGAGTATTTAGGCTTACCAGGTGGTCCTGGCAGATTCACACAGGATTCCTCGAGCCCCGTGCTACTTGGGATCCCCTCAAGAAGCCTTCAAAGTTTCGCCTACCCGGCTCTCACGGTCTACGGCAGCCCTTCCCAGAGCTTTCAACTACCTCAAAGGTTTATCACTTCTTGTGGTCTCGGCAGAAACCACCAGAGGGTCCCACGACCCCGGACATGCAACACCTGCCGGCTATCACACACGCCCGGTTTAGCCTCATCCGCTTTCGCTCACCACTACTCACGGAATCACTCTTGTTTTCTCTTCCTACGGGTACTGAGATGTTTCACTTCCCCGCGTTACCACCAACCGCCCTATACATTCAAGCGGAGGCAACACCACATGACTGGTGCTAGGTTTCCCCATTCGGACATCCCCGGATCAACGTCTGGTTGGCGACTCCCCGAGGCTTAACGCAGCCTCCCACGTCCTTCATCGGCTCCTGATGCCAAGGCATCCACCGTGTGCCCTAAAAAACTTGGCCACAAAGATGCTCGCGTCCACTATGCAAATCTCAAACAACAAACAGCAACCACCCACACAACCCACAACAGGATTGAACGGCATGGCCCTGTACTGAGGCAACCAACGGCAACAAGCCCGTTTCCTCAGGACCCAACAGTGTGTCCAACCAACCCCAACCCCCGCACGCGCGTTCCCCTCCCACTCCTCTGACGAGGACGAGCGGTACTAGCACGCCGGCGATCCGGCCTGATCGAGTAGCCAGTGCTCCACTAGTGAGCTGTCACCCCACCACACGAACGGTGGTGCAAGGTGAGAGTGCTCCTTAGAAAGGAGGTGATCCAGCCGCACCTTCCGGTACGGCTACCTTGTTACGACTTCGTCCCAATCGCCAGCCCCACCTTCGACCGCTCCCCCCAGCAAGCTGGTTGGGCCACGGGCTTCGGGTGTTGCCGACTTTCGTGACGTGACGGGCGGTGTGTACAAGGCCCGGGAACGTATTCACCGCAGCGTTGCTGATCTGCGATTACTAGCGACTCCGACTTCATGGGGTCGAGTTGCAGACCCCAATCCGAACTGAGACCGGCTTTTAGGGATTCGCTCCACCTCACGGCATCGCAACCCTCTGTACCGGCCATTGTAGCATGTTTGCAGCCCAAGACATAAGGGGCATGATGACTTGACGTCATCCCCACCTTCCTCCGAGTTGACCCCGGCAGTCCCCCATGAGTCCCCACCACCCCGAAAGGCGTGCTGGCAACATGGAGCAAGGGTTGCGCTCGTTGCGGGACTTAACCCAACATCTCACGACACGAGCTGACGACAGCCATGCACCACCTGTCACCCAGTCCGAAGAAGCCCACATCTCTGCAGGTGTCCGGGTGATGTCAAACCTTGGTAAGGTTCTTCGCGTTGCGTCGAATTAAGCAACATGCTCCGCCGCTTGTGCGGGCCCCCGTCAATTCCTTTGAGTTTTAGCCTTGCGGCCGTACTCCCCAGGCGGGGCGCTTAATGCGTTAGCTCCGGCACGGAGATCGTGGAAGACCCCCACACCTAGCGCCCAACGTTTACAGCGTGGACTACCAGGGTATCTAATCCTGTTCGCTCCCCACGCTTTCGCTCCTCAGCGTCAGGTAAGGCCCAGCAAGCCGCCTTCGCCACCGGTGTTCCTCCTGATATCTGCGCATTTCACCGCTACACCAGGAATTCCACTTGCCCCTACCTACCTCTAGCCGGCCCGTATCCACCGCAGACCCGCAGTTAAGCTGCGGGCTTTCACGGCAGACGCGACCAGCCACCTACGAGCTCTTTACGCCCAATAATTCCGGACAACGCTTGCGCCCTACGTATTACCGCGGCTGCTGGCACGTAGTTAGCCGGCGCTTCTTCTGCAGGTACACGTCACCTTCGTCCCTGCTGAAAGAGGTTTACAACCCGAAGGCCGTCATCCCCCACGCGGCGTCGCTGCGTCAGGCTTCCGCCCATTGCGCAATATTCCCCACTGCTGCCTCCCGTAGGAGTCTGGGCCGTGTCTCAGTCCCAGTGTGGCCGGTCGCCCTCTCAGGCCGGCTACCCGTCGTCGCCTTGGTAGGCCACTACCCCACCAACAAGCTGATAGGCCGCGAGCCCATCCCCAACCAAAAAATCTTTCCACCACCAGACCATGCAATCGGTGGTCATATCCGGTATTAGACCCGGTTTCCCAGGCTTATCCCAGAGTCAGGGGCAGGTTACTCACGTGTTACTCACCCGTTCGCCGCTCGAGTACCCCGAAGGGCCTTTCCGCTCGACTTGCATGTGTTAAGCACGCCGCCAGCGTTCGTCCTGAGCCAGGATCAAACTCTCCAAACAATGTCTGGA
>NZ_JBICRM010000087.1:0-4889 GCF_043197025.1 Nonomuraea marmarensis | reverse complement strand
TCCAGAACCAGGTCCGCCTGGGCCTGGCCCGTATGGAGCGCGTCGTCCGCGAGCGGATGACCACGCAGGACGTCGAGGCGATCACGCCGCAGACCCTGATCAACATCCGCCCGGTCGTGGCGTCGATGAAGGAGTTCTTCGGCACCTCGCAGCTGTCGCAGTTCATGGACCAGATCAACCCGCTGGCCGGTCTGACGCACAAGCGGCGTCTGAACGCGCTGGGCCCCGGTGGTCTGTCGCGTGAGCGGGCCGGCTTCGAGGTCCGCGACGTGCACCCGTCCCACTACGGCCGGATGTGCCCGATCGAGACCCCCGAAGGCCCGAACATCGGCCTGATCGGCTCGCTGGCCTCCTACGGCCGGCTCAACGCCTTCGGCTTCATCGAGACGCCCTACCGCAAGGTCGTCGACGGCAAGGTGACCGACCAGATCGACTACCTGACCGCCGATGAGGAAGACCGCTACGTCAAGGCGCAGGCCAACACGGTGCTCAACGCCGACGGCACGTTCGCCGACGCCCGCGTCCTGGTCCGCACCAAGGGCGGTGAGACCGAGCTGGCCCGGGCCGAGGAGGTCGACTACATCGACGTGTCGCCGCGCCAGATGGTGTCGGTCGCCACCGCGATGATCCCCTTCCTGGAGCACGACGACGCCAACCGCGCGCTCATGGGCGCGAACATGATGCGCCAGTCGGTGCCGCTGCTCAAGAGCGAGGCTCCGCTGGTCGGCACCGGCATGGAATACCGTGCCGCGACCGACGCCGGCGACATGGTCAGCGCCGAGAAGGCCGGTGTGGTGGAGGAGGTCTCCGCCGACTACATCACCGTCATGAACGACGACGGCACGCGGACGACGTACCGGGTGGCGAAGTTCAAGCGCTCCAACCAGGGTACGAGCTTCAACCAGAAGCCGATCGTGGCCGAGGGTGATCGGGTGGAGGTGAACCAGGTCATCGCCGATGGTCCGTGCACCAACAGCGGTGAGATGGCGCTGGGCAAGAACCTGCTGGTGGCGTTCATGCCGTGGGAGGGCCACAACTACGAAGACGCGATCATCATCTCGCAACGGCTGGTGCAGGACGACGTGCTGTCCTCGATCCACATCGAGGAGCACGAGGTCGACGCCCGTGACACCAAGCTGGGGCCGGAGGAGATCACCCGGGACATCCCGAACGTCTCCGAGGAGGTCCTGGCAGACCTGGACGAGCGCGGCATCATCCGGATCGGCGCCGAGGTGGTGCCCGGTGACATCCTGGTCGGCAAGGTCACCCCGAAGGGGGAGACCGAGCTGACGCCGGAGGAGCGGCTGCTGCGCGCGATCTTCGGGGAGAAGGCCCGCGAAGTCCGCGACACCTCGCTGAAGGTGCCGCACGGCGAGCAGGGCAAGGTCATCGGCGTCCGCGTGTTCAGCCGTGAGGAGGGCGACGAGCTGCCGCCCGGCGTCAACGAGCTGGTGCGCGTCTACGTGGCGCAGAAGCGTAAGATCACCGACGGTGACAAGCTGGCCGGCCGGCACGGCAACAAGGGCGTCATCTCCAAGATCCTGCCGGTCGAGGACATGCCGTTCCTGGAGGACGGCACCCCGGTCGACATCATCCTCAACCCGCTGGGCGTGCCCGGCCGGATGAACGTCGGCCAGGTGCTGGAGACCCACCTGGGCTGGATCGCCGCCCGCGGCTGGGACATCTCGGGCGTTCAGGAGGCGTGGGCCGAGCGGCTGCGCGACAAGGGCTTGGAGAGGATCGAGTCGGGGACCAACATGGCCACCCCGGTCTTCGACGGCGCCCACGAGGAGGAGATCGTCGGCCTGCTCGACAGCACCGTGGCCAACCGCGACGGCGACCGGATGGTGCAGCGCAGCGGGAAGGCCCGGCTGTTCGACGGCCGCTCCGGCGAGCCGTTCCCCTACCCGATCTCGGTCGGCTACATCTACATCCTCAAGCTCCTGCACCTGGTCGACGACAAGATTCACGCTCGTTCGACCGGCCCGTACTCCATGATCACTCAGCAGCCGCTCGGCGGTAAGGCCCAGTTCGGTGGCCAGCGCTTCGGTGAGATGGAGGTGTGGGCGCTGGAGGCGTACGGCGCCGCCTACGCCCTGCAGGAGCTGCTGACCATCAAGTCCGACGACGTCCTGGGCCGCGTGAAGGTCTACGAGGCGATCGTCAAGGGCGAGAACATTCCCGAGCCGGGCATTCCGGAGTCCTTCAAGGTGCTCATCAAGGAGATGCAGTCGCTGTGCCTCAACGTCGAGGTGCTCTCCAGCGACGGCATGTCCATCGAGATGCGTGACACCGACGAGGACGTCTTCCGCGCCGCGGAGGAGCTCGGCATCGATCTGTCCCGGCGTGAGCCGAGCAGCGTGGAAGAAGTCTGAGCGCGTTAGGGCTTTTGGGCGACGGCCACGATCGTCATCCGGGGTTCGCCCGTGGCAGAGAAGATCACGTTTTGGGGTGGTGAGTGACGAGATCACGCGCCGGACGCGGTGGAAACGTCTTACTGGGCTCGCAATCCGTGTACGAGCGTGTGGATGGTGCCGGAAACGACCGAGTCGACCGCCCGATCGCCGATCATGCCACTCGTGACGATCGCGGCGAGACCCTGCAGGGTGGCCAGCACCGCCATGGCCACCCTGTCGGGATCATCGCCGACGATGTCGCCATTGTCGACGGCACCGTAGATGAGCGCGGACGGTGCGGCGAACGCGCGCTCGTTCGCCTCTTGCAATTCCGGCCTGGTGGGGTCGTCCTTACGCGCGAACATCAACGCAAGCAGGGCGGGGTGTTGTGTGGCGAACCAAACATAGATCCGCGCGAACGCGGTCAGGCGCTCCTCGAAACTGCCGGTCGTCCGGCCGAGACCTCCGTCGAGCTCGCTGCCAAGGCGCTGCAGGCCCCGCACGGCGAGCGCGTCGAGCAACGCTTGCTTGTCGGGGAAGTGCTGGCGCGGCGCCCCGTGGCTGACGCCCAGTTCGCGGGCGAGTTCCCGCAGCGACAGGCCGGTGACCCCGGCCTGTTCGAGCTTGCGCTCGGCCAATGCCAGCAATGCTGCGCGCAGGTTGCCGTGGTGATAGGGGGTCGCGGTCCCGGTCATGCCAGCAGTGTAGTCGATGCCAACATTTTAGACATTGACTAGAATGTAGCTAATGTCTACATTGAACGCATGTAACGAAGGAGCCTGCCAATGACCGGCCCAACCCCATTTCCCATCCGCTTCCACCACGTCAGCCTCTCCGTCGCCAACCTCGACGCGCAGCGGCACTGGTACCGGGAGGCGCTCGGCTTCACCGAGGTGATCGAACAGTTCCAGGTGCCCGAGCCGCCGATCCGCACCGCCGTCCTGCAGGCCGCGGGCGGCACGCGGATCGAGCTCATCGAGCGCGCAGGCTCCGCACGCAGGGACGTCTTTGGCGACCCGATGGACACCGTGCGCGCCCAGGGCTACGGCCATTGGGCGCTTGAGGTAGACGATCTCGACGCGGCGTTCGGACACCTGACGCGATCCGGTGCCGAGCCGATCTGGCCTCCGGGCGACGCCGTGCAGCCCGGGGCGCGGTTCGCTTACGTCAAGGACCCTGAAGGCAATCTCATCGAACTGATCCAGCCGGCTGCGCACAGCTCATGAGCCTTCGCGACCATTGAGCTCGGCGCGCACCCGTGGGGCGACCTCGGTGCCGAGCAACTCGATCGAGGCGAGCACGTCGCGATGAGGCATGCCACCGATGTCCATCTGGAGGAACTGACGGCGGTGACCGAGGTGCTGGTGGAGGTCGATGATCCGCTCCGCGATCTCAACGGGGTCACCGGCGAAGACCATCCCACCGGGTGAGTAGTTCGCCTCAACCGCGTCCCAACTGGTCGGGATGGACCGGCCGGCGAGAGCGAACGACGCAATCTCGTGTTGGTGGAACCGCTGCTTGGCGGCGAGTCCATCGCGGCCGACGAAGCCGTGACTGGCGACGGAGATCTCGAGTAGCTCCGGGTTGACACCGGCCTCGTCGGCACTCTGGCGATACAGCGCCCCGAGCTGGGCCCAATGCTTGGGCGTACCGTTGAGCGCGCCATAGGAAACAGGCAGGCCAGCAGAACCGGCCCGGATCGTTGAACCGGGATTCCCACCGGTGCCGAGCCAGATCTTGAGCGGCTTGTCGGGGCGAGGGACGACCAACGCCTCCTTCAGCGACGGCCGGAACGGACTCCCCCAGCTGACCCGCTCATCGGCGTTGATCGCCAACAACAGACCGAACTTGTCGGCATAGAGGCGGTCGTAATCGCCAAGGTCGTACCCGAACAACGGAAAGGACTCTGTGGAGGAACCCCGACCAGCGACGATCTCCACCCGGTCGCCACTGACGATCGCTGCGGTGGCTGCCTGCTGGTACAGCCGGATCGGATCGTCGGTCGACAGCACGCTCACCGCCGTCGACAGTGTGATCTTCGACGTTATAGCCGCCGCGGCGTTAATGACCGATATAGGCGAAGACACCGGCACCTGCTCGTGGTGGTGCTCGCCGACTCCGAAGAAGTCGAGACCCACCTCCTCGGCGACGCGGATCTGCTCGACGACGTTCCGCACCGCCTGCGCACTGGTGACCACGTTGCCCTCGGAGTCGCGTCCCGCCACGCCGAAGCTGTAAGCGCCAAGCTCGAACCTCATCCGCACATCACCTCTCCGATAGCTGAACGGACCACAACCCGGCTCTCAGACTGTGGCCGGCCAAGCAGGGCGATGGCGGACAGCCCGCGGCCGAAGACGCGTGCAATCCTTAGCCTGGATCCACGGCTTGAAATCTGATGCGAGTGTCGTGAAATGAAGTGAGGTGCCCCCTGACCTGGGATGATTGGAGTTCTTCACGCTTCAACCAGCCAGTTCAGAAAGGCACCTCGTAAGT
>NZ_JBICRM010000086.1:0-7129 GCF_043197025.1 Nonomuraea marmarensis | reverse complement strand
AAGTGGTGGTCAGAGCCGATGATCCCCGTGTGTTCGACATGATGGACGCTCCCCCCGAAGCGTTAAGATGATCTACCTTGACTCATCTACCCATAGTGATCGTTTCCACACTTAGAGTGATACCCCCGACTTATCCCGGACAAGTTCACGTCTGTCCGCATGAGACCAGCGGAAACAGAGATCGCATCGGCATAACCCCGACGTCGGGATAACCGGAGTAGTACGGCCGGTCGGCGGCCACGCGATCGATGGGAATGAGCGTGCCGTCCAGCACGACGAAGGCGTATCTGGCGCGTTTGGCCGTCCGCAGCGCCTGATCGAGGGTGGGTGAGCGTTGGGCGAGCAGGGCGACGGTCTCGCGAACGTAGCGCCAGGCAGTGGCCGTACCGATGTCGAACCCTGCAGCGAGCTCGGCGAACGTCTCACCTTTGCGCAGGTAGACCAAGACAAGCAGGGCTTGTCGGCCGGGGTTGAGCCTGCGCCAAGTCGAGTTGATCGCGGCTCGGTGACGGCGGATCACGCCGGCGAGGTAGCTCAAGGTTCGGTGTGACAACGGCAGTGCAGCACGATAGAACAGCACACGAGCCTCTGGTGTGATGGTTGATCTTGGTCGACAACCCTTCTACCAGAGGCTTCTCTATTCCGGCACCACGTCCGGCGGTCCGTAACGAGCCCGCGACCTGCGCTATCAGGTTGGGACGGGATCACTGAAAACTCATTGCCGATGGCATGGGTCTCTTCCTACGGTCGCTCCGTGAGCATTGCATACGAATGGCGAGGCCACTTCGACAATACGGCGATCAACGCACTACACGCGGAGGGCTTCGGCCATGCGCCCCTGAGGGATGACTGGTGGGCTCAGGTCAACCAGCACAGCCTCGGGTGGGTCTGCGCCACGGAGGACGGCGAACTCGTCGGCTTCGTCAACGTGGCATGGGACGGCGCCGTCCATGCCTTCATTCTCGACACCCTCGTGACGGGAAGAGCCCGGCGGCACGGTGTCGGGACCGAACTCATCGCCGTCGCCGTCAGAGAGGCTCGCGCAGCCAAGTGTGAATGGCTCCACGTCGACTTCGACGATGACTTGAGGGACTTCTACTTCGGGGCCTGCGGGTTTCAGCCGACGCACGCTGGCCTCATCGCTCTGTAAGCAGGCATGACACGGCAGTCGCTTTCCGGCCCGGGATCCGCGGCAGCCCTGCGACCTGTGTCGTCAGGATGAAATGGGCTCACTGCGTCACCGAGCGGCAGGCCCGCCACGTCCTGGCGGCGCTGCAGGAACGAATGGAAGAGGTCGGGCTCACGCTTCATCCGGCCAAGACCACGATCGTGTACTGCAGGGACGCGAACCGGCGGCAGAACTACGACACCACCGAGTTCACATTCCTGGGGTTCACATTCCGGCCGCGTACGGCGCGGGCCAAGAACGGCGCGTTGTTCGTGTCCTTCCAGCCCGCGATCAGCAAGGACGCCCTGAACAAGATCAGCCGGGCAGTCCGCTCATGGCGGCTGCACCGGCGGATCGGCTCCACCTTCGCCCAGCTGGCCACAGTGATCAACCCGATCGTGCGCCCACTTGGTCGCCGAGATAGATGTCCGCCGTGCCCGAGGTGAAGCTCGCGTCACCTTCGCAGTAGCGGCACCGGCTGATAGGGGCGGTCGGCCCAGAGCCGGCGATGCACCTCGCCGGGATAGGGCCCAGTAGTGTCCTCGGTGTCGAAGACCTTGGTGATACGCCGTGTCGTGTCGTAGGGGTCCCAGCCGGGGTTGCCGGTGGCCGCGAACGACGTCCAAGCACCACGCATCCGTGCAGAGAGCCGTTCTGCCTCGTCCACGTCCCCGTCGAGGAAGAGCGTCGCCACTCCCTTCGTCAAGTTGCCGAAGACGAGCGGCAGGTCGGAGCCGTGCGGAGCGCCCATCACTCCGCCCTGTCCCGGCACCGTCCAGGCCAGTTCGTAGGCGAACGCCCGGCCGCCGCCGGTCACCTGCGCGTCCAGCAGTTGCAGGATCGGGACCCGGAATGACCAGTCGGTCATGAGCATCTCGTAGAGTTGCCACGGCGAAGCTTCCGGGAAGGCCGCCCGGTAGGCCTTGCCACCGTCCGGGGTCAGCGCCCGCAGGGCGGCGTCGACGGCCGTGTCGGCGATTCCCTGCAGCTGGCCGGCCATGGCCATCAGGGTCCGCCACTCGTTGCGGGTGTGCCCGCCCATCAGTGTGACGTCGCGGCTCTGGCCGGCGGCCAGAGCCTCCCACGGCGACCGTGGTACGACGTCACCGTCGACGACCGGGCTGACCGGGCGGTTGGCCTCCGCGCCCCAGCGCCCGGGATCTTTCCGGATCTGTTCCTCAATCCGGGTGGTCGCGGCGACGAGGTCGTCGGGACGGAGATCGGCGAGCGCGGCGGCGGTTGGCGGGACGCCCGCGGTGGCCGCGATCGCGCGTCCGAGGTCTTCGGCGAGGTCCAGGGTGTAGAACTTGCCGGGCATGCTTTGCACGATCCCCCGGCGGAACAGGCCCGCCGCCCGGGGCATGGCCAGCAGGGCGGCGACGGAGCCTCCGCCAGCCGATTGACCGAAGACGGTGACCTGATCGGGATCCCCGCCGAACGCCGCGACGTTGTCGTGCACCCAGGTGAGCGCGGCGACCTGGTCCAACAGGCCCCGGTTCGCGGGGGCGCCGGCGAACAGCCCGAAACCTTCCGCGCCCACCCGATAGTTCAGCGTCACGACCACCACGCCGCCCTCTCGCGCCAGCCGGGCGCCGTCGTAGGTCGGATCAGCGGTGTGGCCTTGCAGGTAGGCGCCACCATAGATCCACACCATGACCGGCAGTCGCGCCGCACCGAGGTCGGGTGTCCATATGTTGACGGTCAGCCACCCCGGATCGGTCTCACGGGCCGAGTCGTTCCGGGGCTGCCCCAGCGCGGGCTGCGCGATGGCGGGGACGATCTGCGGGGGCGGCGGTCCGAACGAATCCGCGGGTCGGACGCCGTGCCACGGTTCGACGGGCTCGGGGGCGGCCAACCGGAGCGCGCCGATCGGTGGTTTGGCGAAGGGGATGCCGAGGAAGACGTTCACCCCGGCGTCGACCGTACCCCGGACGCGTCCGCCTGGGGTCGTGACCTCGGGGCCGCTCATGACCGGCTCCGCAGCAGCGGGATCGAGGGGGACTCCGGCGCCGCGTCGATGTCCGCCTTCGTCAGCTGAAACTCGGCCGGGTAGTGCTCCCGGGAGGTGCGTCGCAGTGGCTCCGTCGAGCGCCACATGTAGGCGCACTGTCGGCATTGGAACACCTCCCAGACCTCTGGGACGGGGCTGGTCGCCGCGACGATGATGCCGTCGTGGTCACAGCGTGGGCAGTGCATGGCATTCTCCTTTTGTGGTGCCGCGGTGCTCACTGGGCGCTCAACATCGCAGTGATCTTGGCGGTCCACGCGGCGGTTTCCGGGAGGTCGCGGACCTGCTGGCTGTAGTGGCCGCGTGTGTCGGGCGCGACCGGTGTGGTGGCGTCGATGACGAGCTTGTCGGTGATGCCGGCCGGAGAGGCGCCGGGGTCGAGTCCCATCACCGGCATGCTGGGCAGCTGGACGAGGTCACCGGCCGGATTGACCTTGGTGGAGAGGGCCCACATGACCTGCGGCAGGTTGAAGGGATCGACGTCCTCGTCCACCATGATCGCGATCTTCACGTATCCGAGGCCGTGTGGCGTCGTCATGGCCCGTACTCCAACGGCCTTGGCGAAGCCGCCGTACCGCTTGCTGGTGGAGATGATCAACAGTAGGCCGTGGGTATGCATTGCGTTGACCGCCCGGACCTCGGGGAAGTCAGCCTTGAGCTGCTGGTAGAGCGGCACACAGGTGGCTGGTCCGATGAGGTAGTCGAGTTCGGTCCACGGCATGCCGAGGTAGAGTGACTCGAAGATGGGGGCGGTGCGGAACGACACCTTGTCGACCCGGACGACGGGCAGGTTGCGGCCGCCGGAGTAGTGGCCGGTGAATTCCCCGAACGGGCCCTCGATCTCGCGCTTGCGGCCCTCGATAACGCCTTCGAGAACGACTTCCGACCCCCACGGTACGTCCAGGCCGGTCAGTAGTGCCGCCGCGATGGGGTAGGGGCTCTCGCGGACAGCGCCGGCCATCTCGTACTCTGATTCGTCGTAACGTAGCGCGGCCGATGCCATCAGCGTGATGATCGGATCGTTGCCGATCGTGATGGCGATCGGGAGGTCCTCGCCGCGTTCCTCGGCCCGTCTGAGGTGCAGTGCGATGTCATGCATCGGAACGGGTTGGATCGCGAGCTTACGGGGGCCCTTGACCTCGATCCGGTAAATGCCGACGTTTTGCTTGCCGAAGTGGTCCGGGTCGTCGGGGTCGCGGCTGACCACGGCGGCCTTGTCGAGATAAAATCCGCCGTCGCCGTCGTTGAGCCGGAACAGGGGCAGCAGGTCGAACACGTTGATGTCGGCGCCGTCGACGGTGTTCTCCCGCCAGGGCGGATCATCCCGGCGTATCGGCGGGACCGGGAAGCGCTCCCACCGGCGGATGAACTCGTCGACTTGTTCGCGGGTGGAGGTGCTCGGCGGCAGGCCCATCGCGATGGCGTGGTTGGGCCAGGAGCCGAGCGTGTTCATGACGATGCGCGCGTCGGTGAAGCCTTCGACGTTGTCGAAATAGAGGGCGGGAGTGCCTTCGCCGACGCGGCCCATGGCGTTCGCCGCGGCGGCGATGTCGGGCTCCGCCTTCACCTCTTCCGTGATGTGCAGCAGCTGCCCCGCCGCGTCGAGCGCGGCCAGGAAGGACCGCAGATCATCAAATGGCATTAAGACTCCCTGTTGGTGGAACGCGCGGGCCTCCGTCACGCGCTCCTGTGATGCCGGTCCAGCGCCGTGCCCCGGAGGAGGGCAGCCCGACCTGGTCCAGGATGCGGGTCACGATGTGGTCCACGATGTCGGCGACGGACTCGGGGTGGTTGTAGAACGCCGGCATCGGCGGCACGATCCGTGCGCCCATCCGGGACAGCGCGAGCATGTTCTCCAGATGGATCTCACTCAGTGGCGTTTCCCGGGGGACAAGCACGAGCGGCCGGCGTTCCTTCAGGACGACGTCGGCCGCGCGGCATAGCAGCCCGTCGGCGTAACCCGCGCGGATGCCCGCCAGCGTCTTCATACTGCACGGAGCGATGATCATCCCGTCCGTGTGGAACGAGCCGGAGCTGATGGACGCGGCCTGGTTTCCCGGCCCGTGCACCCGGTCGGCGAGGGCCTCGACCTCGCGCACGCGCAGGCCCGTTTCGAGCTCGATCGTGGTCCGGGCCCACCGGGAAACGACCAGATGGGTCTCGACGCCGTCCAGCTCTCGCAGAGCCCTCAGCAGCGCGACACCGACAGGTGCGCCGGTCGCACCGGTCAGTCCGACGATGAGTCGCATGCCGCTCCAATCGTTCGTGTACGAACAATTTCCTGGGCGGTAAGCTAGTCGTTCGTATGCGAATGGTCAACCCGGAGGACGCATGCTTGACGACCGCCCCTTCCACGTCATGCGCCTGGTCATACAGGAGCACGGCGCCCGCTGGCAGCGCGCCCTGCCGGAGCTGACCAAGCCGCAGTACGCCGTGCTGGCCGCGCTGGCGGAGGCCGCCGAACTCGAACAGAGCCTGCTCGTCGAGGCCGCCGCCTCCACGAAGGCGACGCTCGCCGACCTGCTCTCCCGGCTCGAGGGCCAAGGGCTGGTCGAGCGGCGGACTGAACCACGCGACAGGCGCCGCCGGTTCGTGTCGCTCACCGCTGAGGGCCGACGGGTCTACGCCGCCGCACGCCCCCGGGCGGACGCCGTCAGCGAGACTTTCCTGAGGAAGCTCGACGAGGACGACCGCCGGGAACTCACGCGACTGCTGTGCCTGCTGGCAGAGTCCCGACTTGGAACTCCTGACACATGATCAGCGAGTGAGGCGTCGGCGGCGGATGATGGCGGCGGCGAGGGCCATGAATGCTTCATGGATGTCGTCGCGGATCTCCCAGCGGATGCGCAGACGGCGGAATCAGTGCGGCAGTGCGATGGTCTGCTCAATGACCCACCGGCGTGTGCCCAGGCCGGAGCCATGCGGTGTGCCTCGGCAGGCACGCACCGGCCAAGTCCGCGACGAAGACGTCCCAGAAAATGAGGAACTCCCGGACAACTAACGCGAACACATACGACGGGGCCTGCACCGTAGAGTGCGGGCCCCGCATCACTTCGTCCTCATCTCCGGGCCTTGGCCGAGAACTCGGGCGAGCACGGTCGGGAAGAAGTCGTCGTCTGTCTTCTCCATAGGACTCGTCTCCAGGAACACCCGAGGGACGAACTTTCACCTGTCGACTTGCGCTTAAACCAGTTCAGGTTGCTACTTCAAGTAGGCGAACTAGTACGTCTACTCGAATGGTGATCGTTCGAAGAACTATCACCGAGAAGGAGAATCATGAGAGCATCCGCACTCCTTCGTGGTGGGGCCGCCACGGTCGCCGCGGGCGCGCTCGTCGCTCTTACAGGGTTGTCGCCGACGACGGCAGCGCAATCAGCCGATAGCAGTTCGAAGGGCGGCGCCGCCAAAAGGGTCTGTCAATTAGAGTGATACCCCCACAGCAATGGCCGACGGGTTAAGGTCCAGGTCATCGAGGTCTTCGACTGACCGCGTTTTTCGTTTCCGCGGGCGGCGGTCTCTGAGGCGTGCTGCGATGCGGGTGTCGGCACTCCTCCTCAATGACTTGTAGTCCGGCTCCGAGCGGAGCGGTAGGTCTCGGCGTTGCCGGTCATGCCCTGCCGGTTCGGGGTTAAGGCAGCTCGATGAACGGCAGGCCGATCGCGGAAAGCTTCGTCTGAAGGTTGATATCGCTGGTGGCGACGTAGAGAGCTGATCCGGGGTGGGCTGATTGCAGAAGCAAGCTGGATGCTACGAACCGGTCATCGGGCACAGTCAAGTCGAGCCAGGAGGGGAGCTTGTCGTTCCTCGGTTCGATGTACGAGCAATCGTCAAGTCAGCATGAAACGGCCGGCTCCGGTTCTGTCCGTAGTCGCTTCATAGCTTCCGTGGATCGGCTCACGCTAG
Organism: Nonomuraea marmarensis; assembly: GCF_043197025.1. NCBI lineage: Bacteria > Bacillati > Actinomycetota > Actinomycetes > Streptosporangiales > Streptosporangiaceae > Nonomuraea > Nonomuraea marmarensis. Next base: position 50 of record NZ_JBICRM010000086.1, on the reverse strand, counting down.
AGACAGCGGGGGCCGGAGCCACACACAGAAGGGAGCCGACCGTCATGAAG
>NZ_JBICRM010000085.1:0-7486 GCF_043197025.1 Nonomuraea marmarensis | reverse complement strand
CGTGGCGGCATCGACCACCTCGCCGCCATCATCAAGCACCATCTCAAACACCTGCAATACCGGCCCGACCTGCTCGACGCCATCATCGCCCAGACCGAACTGATCCTCGAACCCGAACCGCCGTAGGACCAAAAGTCAGCCTTTCAATGTCTGTATCGGCCGAGGCGGAGTATGACGGGCCATTATTCACTTCTCCGATGACGTTCCGCTCCGGACGCGAGGACCTTACCGGCTGGATCCGACACGATTCGGCGCACCAATGGCGCCGCCGTGGGCAAGAGATAGGTGGTGAAACGGACCCACGTGTGTGTGGATGAATGGCTACGGCGAGCTGCCGGGAAACCGCCCACTACCCGTCGGCTCAAGTGAACCAAGTGCCGGTCGCTCTAATAGGCTCAAGCGGTTGGCGCGGTGAAGCTAATCATAGGTTGCGTACGCACTTCTCCGCCGCGTTCCAGTAGCGCTTGTTGGACGGGCTAAGGCCCTTGATTTTCTCTGATTTTATGGAACCGTTGATGTAGCGCTGCACGTCCTTCGGGTCGCCGTACTTCAACACGATATCCGCCATGCAGAGAATGTACGACTTGGGCACCTCCTCGGTGTCCGGCTCATTCGTCATCCTCTTCACCAGAGCGGTCTTGCTGATACCTCGGTCTGAGGTCGGCCTGGCGGAGACTTTCTTGCCAGTCGAGGTGGGTGGGATGGACGCGTCCGTGCCGGTCGACGTGGTAGCAGAGGTTGGGCCGTCACTGGAAACGGTGCCTGAATTTCCGCAGGCGCTGAGATTGGCGCAAATAATGGCCGCTCCAAGCCCTAAGAGAAAGGGGCGGATGGTGCGAGATGTAGACATGTTTGTCCCCTCTTGGATTTGATGTGCCATTTATGGTGACCGGTCAGCCAAACTCTATGAGGGTGCGCGCCAGTGATGGTGCGGCCGGTGGCCGTATTTGCGTGTGGAGTGGCTGACGGTGCCGAAGGCCGTTGATCGACTACTGTCTCCGCAGCTTCTGCGCTCTGGCGTAGCGGTTGATCGGTGGCAGGAAGAACAGCACATAGACGGCCAGGCTCAGTGGGACGGCACAGAATGCCGCGAGCCATGTCCCAGTAGGCAGGATCTTATTGATGGCCAGGGCGGAGTTCTCGCCCAGGAGGATCGAGGCGGGCACCATGGCCACGAATGTGGTGACCAGTACGAGGGCGCGTGCCCAGGCGGCGCCGTTGCGGGAAAGCCAGGTGAAGACCAAGATGGCCATGCCCGCGACCAGCAGGAAGGTGGCCTTGGTGGCGATGGCCCCGTAGCCTTCTTCTAGCGCCGCGGTGACTTCCGGGTCGCTGGCGAGCTGTTCGAGTTGACTGTCCGACACCTCGCCTAAGCTCTCGGTCGCAATGTACCTGAGCAGGGTACCCTTGCCGCTGATGAGCGCAAGAATCGCGCTGAAGAGATACAGCGCCGCAATCGCCATGCTCCAGGAGATTGCGATGCCGAGGATGAGGGGTTTACGGCTGGTGGATTCATGGCCAGCATATCCCGGCCCACCCTGAGGGGGAACGCTGGGATAGTTTTGAGGACTCGAGTGCATGTGTGACTCCTTGAAACTGATGCCGAGCGTAGAGCGGCGATAGCTGCTATGTGCTCGACGGTCGGTGGAGAAGAAATACTGCCGTGTCCGACGCGACGCCGGCCGACACCGAACTGCGGCGTGGGCCGTGTCGGCCATTTAAGGGACGGATTGTGCCCAGAAATGCGCTGGCAGTTGGACAGAATCGCTGGGCGAACAGATAAGACCGCAGTTGACGGATCGGAAAGTAACGCACCTGGCACAACAGACCCCAAGGCGCGGTGCGGTTTGCGCAACGGACACTCAGGGGGTGCTCATCTTGTACCTGAAACAAGCCCTATGAGACGATCACTCGCGGTTCCCAACGGATGTACTTGGCGGCCTGCAGGCGGGGTTCGATCCGGGCGAACATCGGTGCCAGCGCGGTGAGCAGTTCGTCTGTATTCCGTTGCACGCGCCGGGCCTCTAGGATGAGCGCAGCAGCCGCTCTCGATCTTGTACTCGTCACACAGTCATGATCACGAGCGGCTGCTCTCGTTGCGCCCGCTTCCGATCACAAGATCGCAACGGCCTATCACCCGTCTGTGCTGGTCACACCGCGAATAGGTGACTGCCGTATCAGGAAAAACATGCGTTAAAGGCAGTAATGTCAGCTTTTCTTAGGTCCGAGAGAACATCGGGCGACCTCTCACTGATATCGCCCACAGAGGCCTTCATATCGAGCATGCAACGGATGAGCCGCTTATTCGCCGTCGCTTCGGCATTCGCAAACTCCACGAAATGAGTCTCAATGTAAGCCTCTGTGACGAGATCAAGATATGACTGCTCGCAGGCGTCGCTTAGGCGTGTGACTGCAGCTTCGGCCATGCCTTCAACGCTAGCATCATAGTCGAGTAGAAATCCGGTCCGATCGGGATAAGGGCCTGAAACGGTGAGACCGGCCGCGCGGAGGCATTTCATCATGCCTGCCATGGCCTGATCGTACTCCGTTCGGGTTATCAAGCCGTCCCGGAGAGCCTGGTGCTGTATGGTGGAGCCGCGCCGGACGGCGATGCTGGTTAATTCGGCCACGCGGGCTTGACCGTGGCCGCCGGAAGAGATATCACCAGATGATGCGCAGCCCAGCAGTACGAACAGGGCGGTGGCGGCGCAGCATCGAATGGTCGCTTTACGTGCCATGGAAACCCATCCGATTGATTGGCCGATCGGAGGCCTGATGTGGTGGGGAAACATCAGGCCTCCTGGCTCATGCACTGTCAGGTCGGCGATGATTTAGCTGATGAAATTGTTCTCGGCCCCGCCCGCCTCGACTGAGTGGAAGCCTATGAGGCCGGTCTTGGACCTGGTGTTCTGGCCGGAGTGCGCCTCGGCCTGGTTTCCCGTTGAATAATCCCTGGCGCTCGTGTGCACCGTGCCGGCCTCCGTCCACTGGATTCGGGCAGATATCCGTCCGCAGCTACCGCTTTTCTTGAGGGTGATGGCCTGCGCCCAGACGAAGATGCCCGTCGACGTCGTCCTGCTGATGCCTTGCACTGTGCAGCCCGAGTAGGTTCGCTGAGTGGCTCCGGCCTGGGCTGGCCCTGCGCCGAAACTGACCAAACCCACAGCGACGGCCGCTAAAAACAGCCCGTACTTTCGCACAATGTTCACTAAGTCCTCCAGGACCGAACTCGACTCGTCGGGCGCTTCCCGACGGTCATGCGTTTGGCGGGTGGTTGAGGGCCAAATGCATGACGTTCATCTCGGCGCCTGCGCGCCAAACGACTCCGTTAATATTAGGGAGTCAGGACACAAACAGTGTGCCTCAGACAGAACCGGACGAGACCGGACGCTCATTGCCGGGGCGCATCGCATGTGATGACGCTCTGTGATCTTGATCTTCCGGAGCAGACCACTTAACTTGCGATTTAAGCAAGTCCGGACATCGGCGCAGGCGCGTACAGATAGCGCCTGATATTGCGGCGTATCGCCATGTATCGCCATGTATCGCCATGTATCGCCATGTATCGGGATGTATCGGGATGTATCGGGATGTATCGGAATGTGACCGGTCGCGGTACGGCGTGTCCGTTAGTCAGGAGCGGCCACCGCCTTCATCTTCGGTGTTGAGAAGACGCCGGAGAACAAGGGGTGGCCGTAGATGTTCACTATCGCAGGCGTGCGTGAGGCGGCGGAGCACATCGGGGCATCCGGGGCGTCACACCTGCGGTCCCTGATCGATTTTCCGCGCCGCCTTCCACCGGCTGTTGTGGCGGCGAGCCGATGCGTTGTTCGAGCTCACTGATGCAATGCTGTGCGCGCAGGGGCGGTGGGCTCACCGGTGGAGTTGTCGATGGAGCCGGAGTTCCGCCGTGGGCACGGCTCGGTCTATGCCGCTTTGGATCAGGGGCGGATCGACGCCGGCGGGCTGCGGCGCCTGCTGCTGGGTGTGGCGGCGACAGCCCGGCCGGGGCGGCCGTTGATGTTCACGCCGGATGCGCGGCCCGATGCCAAGTAGGCCACCGAGCGGGTGATGGTGCAGGTGCGCGGCCAGGGCAGCGACAAGTTCCTGCGCGGCTGGCCCTACAGCCTGCTGCTCCATCGCCGGAAGAGGTGATCATCAGCTGCAAGTATGCTCAACTCTGCACTGCCAGAGGTTCGCTGCAAATCACGCCTGATATGCCGCGTGGAAAGGCCCCCTGAACTGCGATTTTACATTGGGGCTCATCGCCCCTGCGAGGGGTCTCAACGCGTGGGAGAGCCGTAGTGTCAGCGGACACGAGTTCCTCCCCGCTGACGGACACGAGCGGTAACACACTGGCGGACAATAGGAAATCCTCGGTGGCTGGGGTTTCCCACGGGTGTAGCCGTGTGGCGAAGGTGGCGGCGAGACAGGAATGCCGGGCTAGTCTACGGTCGGCTCGGGCGTGGTCGCCGGGGTGGTGATCTGCTGGGCGGTCTGGCTGACGCGTTCCAGCAGGCGCTTGAGCTCGGTGAGTTCCTCGGCGCTCATTTCCGCGGTCAGGGCGGTGTCCAGTTCGGCGACGTAGGCGTCGGCGCAGTCGAACAGCTCGCGTCCGGCGGCGGTGAGGCGCACCTCGATCAGGATGCCGTGCATCGGGTGCGGGCGGCGTTCGACCAGGCCGCGCTTTTCCAGGCGGCCCAGAGTGCTGTTCATGGTCTGCGGGGTGACGGCGCACTTGCGGGCTAGTTCGGCGGCGGTGATGCCGTCGTGGTCGGACAGGATCGCCATCGCGCTCTGCTGCGCCGGGGTGATCCCGTGGTCGCGCAGCACCTGTTCCTTGGCCGCCTGGGTGGTCTGCTCGGCTCGCTTGATGGAGCCCAGCAGCCGCTCGGAGTAGTGCATACCCACGATCTTATCAGTCAACGGGCATCAGTCAGTTTGCGAAAACTAATCAGTATACTGTTAAGTATCAGCTATCGAACATCAGCGAGTGACGCAAGGAGGACACCGTGGCCAACACGCCATCACCGCGCCCGCCGACTGGCGGGCCGCACCCCTGCCCGGCCGACCGGCGACGCTGGCTGGTGCTGACGGTCGGGATGCTGGCCATGACCGCCGGATGCACCTTCCAGTTCGGCCTGGCCTACCTGATCCCCGCCCTGCGTGCTGAGGGCCTGTCGCTGGCCGAGGCCGGGTTGCTGGCCGCCGCCCCCAACGCCGGACTGTTGGCCACCCTGATCGCCTGGGGCGCGGCCGCCGACCGCTGGGGCGAACGCATCGTGCTGTCGAGTGGACTCGGCCTGGCCGGGATCGTGCTGCTGACCGCCGCCACCGTCCACGACCCGATCGCCCTGGGGGTCTGCTTCCTGCTCGCCGGAGCGGCCGGGGCCTCGGTGCACGCCTCCAGCGGACGGCTGATCATGGGCTGGTTCGCCGCCGCCGAACGCGGCCTGGCCATGGGCATCCGCCAGACCGCCCAACCCCTGGGAGTTGCGGTCGCCGCGCTGACGCTGCCGAGCCTGGCCGCCACTCACGCCACTCCCGCAGTGGTCTTTATGAGCGCCTTCTGCCTGGTCGCCGCCGTACTGGTGGTGGCGCTGGTCCGCGACCCCCAACGCGGCACTCACACTGCCGCCCAGCGCACGGGGTCGCCGTACCGCACCCCGGTGCTGTGGCGCATCCACGCCGCCAGCGCCCTACTGATCGTGCCGCAGTTCACCGTGGCCACCTTCGCCTTGGTGTTCCTGGTCGACGCCCAGCACTTCGACCCCGCCACCGCCGGACGCGTCCTGGCAGCCGGACAGGTCGGTGGCGCCATCGCGCGCCTGGCGACCGGCTGGTGGTCGGACCGGGTCGGCTCGCGGCTGCGGCCGATGCGCATCACCGCCCTGGCGGTCGCCGCCGTGGTCGCGGTGCTGGCCGCCACCACCCACTCACCGATCGCGGTGGCGGTGCTGCTGATCGCTGCCATCGTCACCGTCAGCCCCAACGGCCTGGCCTTCACCGCGGTGGCCGAGCATGCCGGACGTGCTTGGTCGGGGCGGGCGCTGGGCATCCAGAACACCGCACAAAACGCCGTCGCCTCGGCCACCCCGCCGATCCTGGGTGCCGTCATCACAGGCGTCGGCTACGGCCCCGCGTTCGCCGCGATCCTGGCGTTCCCCCTGCTGGCCGCCGCCCTCATCCCCACCCGCGCCGAAGACACCAACCCCTACCCACCAACACCACCCCCGGCCCGGCCACGACCGGTGCGACCGGGACGGTCATCGCCGCCCGCTGACCGCTTGTCCTGACCTCTCGATCACTCATCCGAAAGGCATCAATCATGAACGCTGTCCGCACCGTCCCCGCTCTGACCAACCAGGCCGCCCGCGCCATCATGGAGGCCGCCATCGCCGCCGCCGAGCAGACCGACCAGCGCTTCTCCATCGCGGTGGTGGACGCCGCCGGGCACCTGAACGCCTTCGCCCGCATGGACGGCGCCCCGCACATAACCATCCAGGTCGCCACCGACAAGGCCTACACCGCCGCCGGATTCGGCATGAGCACCGAAGCCTGGCACGACTTCATCAAGAACGACGCGCCCCTGGCGATGGGCGCCCCCGCCCAGATCGACCGGATCGTCACCTTCGGCGGTGGCATCCCCATCACCTCCGGTGGCCACATCATCGGTGGCGTCGGCGTCTGCGGCGGCCACTGGAGCCACGACATCAAGATCGCCGAAGCGGGCCTGGCCGCCATCGCCTAGCCCTGGTAGGCGACCATCACGACCCAGGCGACCGTCGGGACCGATGAAGAGCAGCGAGGAGATCGTGGAGATTCTGGCCCGCCTATGCCCTGACCGGCAGCGACGCAAAACCGCCGCCGAACTGGTCGGCTGTGAGCCCCATATCGTCCGCCGCTACGTGCAGGTGCGGACGGCAGGAACCACCGGCCGCACCGCCCCGGTCCCGCGGTCGAGGATGATCGACGAGCTCATGCCCAAGATCGAATAGCTCGTCGAAGCCTCCGCCGGGAAGATCGGCGCCGACCAGGTTCACAAGCGTTTGGCGGCGTTGGGGTTTGCCGGCACCGATGACCCTGCTGGTTAATTCTGCGCCTGCCGATAATTACATCCGCCCAGGTCAAACCCTGCGAGAGCTTTGCGTGGCGTGCGCGAGCTCCGGCCTCCAGGAGAGGGGAAGCGTGCGGCATGATGATCGGCCGTGCTCCTTCGCCTGGCCTACCTTCCCGTCACGAACACCTTCGCCGCGCTGCGGTTGCTGCCCATGAGTGATCGACGTCGGTGGTGTCCTCCTCGACGTAGGCGGCGGCCTCCAGCGCGGCGCCGTTGTTCTGCAGCCAGAACGCGGCGACCCCCCGGGCGCTGGTGATGCTGACGCTCTCGGACGGCTTCACGTGCGAAGCGGCCTGCGCGGTGCCGACCAGCGAGGCGCCGAGGAGCGCCGCAGTGGCCAGGCCGCCGCCCAGGGGAACGAGGGTG
>NZ_JBICRM010000084.1:0-8434 GCF_043197025.1 Nonomuraea marmarensis | reverse complement strand
GACCAGCGGGTACGGCGGAGGCGTTGCGCGAGGCTGCCAACAGATGTCCTTCCGAGGGCTCGCGGCGGACTGACTACACGCACGCCAGACAACCTCGCAACGTGAGCAAGCATCGCGGGTCGTCAAAGGGCAGCGCAAAGGGGCAGTGTAGCCGAACGGCACACGCCTGTCCACTTCACTCCCGCTGCATGCTCCACGTTGGTCGCAGCATCGCCCGTTCAGGCGGAAACGTCAAGCCCACAAGCCCGACTTTTAGCCGACTCTGAGCCCGGACGCTGGGTTTTCTCCCCTGTGTGACCGGTCGCCTACCGCCAGGCCCAAGACGATACCCGCGAACGGGGGCGGTTAACGCTCCGTCACACCGAGGGTCGAACCCATGCCGACAACCGGTGTACCTGTGACTTGGTTACCCGGGCGATTGGACTCGCTAAACCTGATTTTTGGTAACAATTGAAAGAAGCGGCGCGCCCGGACCGTCAGGCGGTCCCCAGCAGGGTCGACAGGTCGGCCACCAACCAGCGCGAGTCTTGCCGCACCATGACGAACCTGGCTCGATTCTGGGTGAACTGTTGCTGGAGCTCGGCTTTACCGGGGATCTCCTTGACCGTACCAGTGTTCACGAACAGCAGAACCTCTACGCGATCGGGCTTCGCCCGCTCGACCCCCGCCCCCGCCACGGCCACCGTCTGCACGATCTTCTGGGCCCTGGCCCTCGACGCCAGGGTCGTGGTCAGCTCCTTGTAGTAGTTGGTCAACTCCCCCGTGGTGTGCGTCCCGGCCCGTGCCAGGTCCTCCTCCACCGTCCGATAGTCGTACGAGAGCAGATCGGGCGCCACCTCCTTGGCCGCGGCCATGGCCTGCACGCCGGCGACGTCGGCGTCGCGCAGGTCGCGCAGGTTGAACCACATCGTCGGCACCAGCACGCCCGCCGCGACCACGAGGACGCCCAGCAGCACGATCATGAGGGTCCTCACATCACCTGCACCACCTTCGACACCAGCCACCCGCCACCGGTCTTGGTCAGGTCCATCGACCACCGGTAGTACCGCTCCTGCGGCGCGCTCTTGGAGCCGTCCCAGCGGATCTCCACGTCCGCCACGACCAGCACCTTGGCGGTGGCGCCCGTCATCGAGACCAGTCCTGTCGCGCGCAGCACGCCGTGCTGGACGACCTTGTTCGTCACCGTGGTGGACTTGAGCTTGGCCGCGTTGGCCGCGTACTCCGTCCTGGCCGCCCCGGTGGAGGTGTCGAGGATGCGTCTCACGTCGGCGTCGGCGGTCCGGTAGTCGAGTGAGATCAGGTTCTTCGCGTGCGTTCCCGCCGCCAGCAGCGCGGCCTCCTTGTCGCCTGCCCTGCCCTGCTCGTCGCGCGCCTGCGCGGCGATCCACACGCCCGTGCCGACCAGCACCACCAGCACCCCGCTGAGCGCCGCGATCAGGATGCGAGCAGGCCGAACGGCAAGTCCCGCCACGTCTGCATCACCCCTTCCCCGGCCGGTCGCCGGATCATAACGCGACACCTACGCCTGGAGCCCCTGAATCGACCGAGGCGGTTGGGGAGCCGGTGAAGGGCGGCACGCGGGACCCGGCTCAGAGTAAATCGGTCAAGGTTGCTAGATCCCCCAAATGCCTCCAGAAGGCCCTCAGATGCCCGCTGAGCGCCCAACGCGCTCTCACCGTCTTGCAACCCGCGACGGTCTCGGGGAGCGCCTCTTCGGCCCGCCCGCCACGCTCAGCCCCTCTGTGGGCGTAGGCAAACAAAGGCACGCCAATGTCGGGCCTTTCGTGATCTACCCGATGCCGTGGAGGTGGGCGTTGACCAGCCGGGGGTACTCCTCCAGCCAGTTACGCCCCCGCTCGTCCACGAACGAGCCCTGCGGCGGGAGCACGCCGTTGGCCGCCAGCCAGGTGCCCGGCGGCTGCTGGGTGCGGCGGATCTTGTTGCCGCTCGGCATGAGCTGCGGCGGGATCGGCGGCAGCGCGCCCGGGTCGTGCCCCATCTGCGCCTCGGCCTCCAGCTCGGAGACGTCCTTCTCCTCGGACATGCCGATCGGGCCGTGCTTCCTGGCGTTGAGGAACTGCCGCACCACCGGCTCGTCGCTCGACAACAACATCTCGCGCGGCCCGAACATGACCAGCTCGCGCCGGAACAGCATCCCGATGCTGTCGGGGACCGTACGGGCGGTGTTGATGTCGTGCGTCACGATCAGGAACGTCGCCTCGATCTCGGCGTTGAGGTCGACGATGGTCTGGTTGAGGAGCGCGGTGCGGACCGGGTCGAGGCCGGAGTCGGGCTCGTCGAACAGGATGATCTCCGGATCCAGCACCAGCGCCCTGGCCAGCCCCGCCCGCTTGCGCATACCGCCGGAGATCTCGCCGGGCAACTTGGACTCCGCGCCCAGCAAGCCGACGAGCTCGATCTTCTCCATCACGATCTGGCGGATCTGGGCCTCGGTCTTCTTGGTGTGCTCGCGCAGTGGGAAGGCGACGTTGTCGTAGAGGTTGAGCGAGCCGAACAACGCGCCGTCCTGGAACAACACGCCGAACAGCCGGCGCAGCTCGTAGAGCTTGTTCTCGTTGCAGTTGGCCAGGTCGTAGCCGTCGATCCAGATGTGACCGCGGTCGGGCCTGAGCAGGCCGACCAGCGTCTTGAGGAAGACCGACTTGCCGGTGCCGGAGGGGCCGAGCAGCACCGAGATCTCGCCCGCCGGCAGCGTGAGCGAGACGTCCTCCCAGATGACCTGCCGACCGAACGACTTGGTCAACCCGTCGACCATGACCTCGACGCCCACTGGCCACCTTCCCGATCGCAGGGAGTACACAGGGGATAACGTGCCGCACACTTTACTTGCGGAATGCCATCACCGTAACGACGTTCCGCCGAATTGGAACCTGTTCCAATAACTTGTTACTGGCCGGTTATGAGACTTCTGGTCCAGTAAGTGCCCGCAGGCTGGGCCGCAGCAAACGAGCGATCTCCTCCTGCGGCACCTCACGCAGTTCGTCGAGCTCCAGCAGTTGATGCCCGACCGTCACGCCGAGCATGATCATCGTCACCAGCGCCGCCCGCAGCCGCGCGTCGTCACCCGGGATGGCCTCGGCCAGCCGATCGATCTGCTTACCCAGCACCTGCCGTGCCGACACGGCCGCCTCGGGGTGGGTGAGCATGGACCGCATCATGGCCAGCGCGCCCTGCGGCAGCTCGCCCATCTTCAGGTTGAGCGTGCCCAGCAGCCGCTCGACCAGCTCCTCCACCCCGAGTTCCGAGTCGGCGACCGGCGCCATCCGCACGGCCTCCTGGAAGAGCCCCTGCTTGTTCCCGAAGTACTGCATCACGAGAGCGGGATCGACCCCGGCGGCCTTGGCGATGGCCCTGACCGTGGCCCGCTCGTACCCCACCTCGGCGAAGATCGTCCTGGCGGCGTCGAGGATCCTTCCCTCGGTCCTGCGCCGCCTCTCGGCCCGCGGAAGCAACCTCTCACCCACGCCCCGACTCTACATGCGTTGACCAATTCCACCCATTCGCTCTACGCTCGTTGAGTCAACGTACGTTGAGCGAAATGAGGGCACGCTTATGTCCATCGAAGAAATCGTCACCGGCTACCACGCGGCCATGCTGCACAAGTCCGCCGACGAACTGGCCGACCTGTATGCGGAGGACGGGCTGCACGAGTTCCCGTTCGGGGGGCTGCCGGCGTACAAGGGCAGGGAGGAGATCCGTGCGGGCTATCGCGCGTCATGGGGGGCGACCCCCGCCGAGGTGCGGGAGGTGCGCCGCGTGGCGCTCCACCGAACGACGGATCCGGAGATCGTGGTGGTGGAACAGAACACGTTCGTCACGGTCGCCGACCACCCGATCACGGTCCCCGGCCTGCTGGTGCTCCGGATCAGGAACGGCGAGATCATCCACACCAGGGACTACATGGACACCAGCGCCATATCCCAGGTACGAGCCGCCGCCGGTTAGCCATCCACGGACCGGATCGAGATCCGTGCGTCAACCGGCCACTCGCGGAGGCACGATGACGACGACGGTGTCCGCGAACCGGTCGTCGAACGATCCAACCACCTACGGCCACGACACGAACCCAGGCGGTGGGTCAGCTCTGGGTGAGGTCGAAGACGGTGGTGCCGGCGACGGAGGTGCCGGTGAAGTTGTCCTGCACCCAGGTCGCGATCTTGGCCGCCTCGTCACTGCCGCCCGTGTTCCGGCCACCACCTCCCATACCGGTGCCGATGAAGTAGTGGATCTTCTTCTCGGCGACGTACCGCTGGAACTGCTCCAGGGTCGGCGCGGGATCGGTCCCGTTGAACCCGCCCACCGCCATCACGGGCCAGCCGCTGGCGAGCTGGTATCCGGCCGCGTTGTTGGAGCCCACGGCCGCCGCCGATCACGTGTAGGCGCCGTTCTTCAGCAGCGCGGTCAACTCGGCAGCCGGTGTGCCCGCACCGAGCAACCCGCCCATCCCCATCCCGCCGCGCCCCCGGCTCTGCCCACCATCACCCCTTGGCCACTGCCGGAACGATGTCTGACCACCGTCACCACCGGGCGGCCATCCAGAAGGCTGACCACCTCCACCGGGGAGCTGAAACCCCGCACCGGGTGACCTTCCGAACCCACCGGTCGAGGGTCCAGCCGACGGAATGGCCCCGGTGTGCGGTGACGCGGCCGTGTCCACGGCATAGGCCGCCGGTCCCGCCAGGCACGCCACCACGGCCACGGCAACGACGGCGACAACGGCCGACATCCGGCGAGCGAACAGCATGGCCAGCGCCGCCCCCAGGCCCACCACCAGAACGGCGACGCCCAACCACGAGTTCCACTCGGCACTACGCGACAGCAGCAGATAAGACCACACCACCGTCCCCGCCGTGACCACAGACAGCAGCCGGTACGCCCGCCGCTCCCACAACACGGCCACGCCCATGCCCACCAGCGCCGCGATGGCCGGAGCCAGCGCCACGGTGTAGTAGGCATGGAAGATCCCCTGCATCAGGCTGAACACCAGCCCGGTCACCACCAGCCAGCTCCCCCACACCAAGAAGGCGGCCCGGACCGGATCGACCCGAGGCGCCCGCCGAGTGAGCCAGGTGGCGGCCACCAACAGCACCAGCGCGGCAGGCAACAGCCAGGAGATCTGCCCGCCCGCCTCCGTGTCGAACAGCCGCAGCCAGCCGGCCTGCTGGTTGAGATTGCCCAGCCCGCCGTAGTCGGCGCCGTTGAGCCGCCCGATGCCGTTGTAGCCGAGCGCCAGCTCCAGCACGCTGTTGGTCTGAGAACCCCCGATGTACGGCCGGTCCGCCGCGGGCACCAGCGCCACGGCCAGCAGCCACCAGCCGGCGGAGACCACCATGGCCGCACCGGCCAGCGACAACTGCCACACCCGCCGCCAGAATGCCACCGGCGCCGTCACCAGATAGAGCAGCGCGAAGCCGGGCAACACCAGGAACGACTGCAACATCTTTGCCAGGAAGGCGAACCCGATCGCGCTCCCCGCCACCACCAGCCACCCGGTAGAGCCGCGCTCCTGCGCCCGCAGCACGGCGTATGCGGCCACGGTCAGCAACTTGTTGAACCTGAACATCAACACGGCCACAGGAGTGAGCGCCATCACGGCCCCGGCCAGCAGCCCAGCCCAGGCGGGGAACAGCCGGCGCACGGAGGCGTACACCATCGCCACGGCGCCGACGCCCATGAGCGCCTGGGGAATGAGGATGGCCCACGAATTCAGCCCGAACAGCCGCACGCTGAGCACCATGGGCCACAACGAGGCCGGCGTCTTGTCGACGGTTATCGCGTTGGCGGCGTCGGATGCCCCGAAGAAGAACGCCTTCCAGCTCTGGCTCCCGGCCTGCACGGCCGCCGAGTAGAAGGAATTGGCCCACCCCGAGGCGCCCAGACCCCAGAGGTAGAGCACGCCGGTGCCGACGAGCAGCCCGGCCAGGGCCCAACGAGACTTCGCTTCGATAACCACACCCGGCACGCTAGGCAAGCCGGTTGGCGCGGCGATGAGACGTACATGAGAATCCTCTAAGCGCGTGCTGGATAGCTGAGCGCCCCACAGCGAATCCCCGATCCGGGTAAGAACCGCAGAGCCTCCTGGAACGCGAAAAGAGGCGGCATACCCGGCACCTGGGTGTATCCGCCTCTTTCCGAAGAGCGTGAGTGAAGGGGGAAGTTACTTCACGGTCACGGTGGCGCCGGCGCCCTCGAGGGCAGCCTTGGCCTTCTCCGCCTGCTCCTTGTTGACCTTGCCGTCGAAGACGGCCTTGGGAGCCCCGTCCACCAGGTCCTTGGCCTCCTTGAGGCCCAGGGACGTGAGGGCGCGGATCTCCTTGATGACCTGGATCTTCTTCTCGCCCGCGGCCTCGAGCACGACGTCGAACTCGTCCTGCTCCTCAACAGCGGCGGCCTCGCCACCACCACCGGCGGCGGGGGCGGCGGCGACCGCGACGGGCGCGGCGGCCTTGACGTCGAAGACCTCTTCGAACTGCTTCACGAACTCGGACAGCTCGAGGAGGGTCATCTCCTTGAACGCGTCGAGCAGCTCGTCGGTGCTGAGCTTCGCCATGATGGTTTCCTTACGTTTAGGGACATCTTCGCTGTAACTAGAAACGGGACCGCGGTATTTGCGGCAACCCCCGTGTTACTCGCCAGCCTCTTCGCGCTTGGCGCGCAGGGCGTCGGCCAGCTGGGCCATGTTGGTGGGCAGCGCGGCGAACATCGCGGCCGCGGCGCTCTGCTTGGCCTTCATGGCACCGGCGAGCTTCGCGAGGAGAACCTCGCGGGACTCGAGGTCGGCGAGCTTGGTGATCTCAGTGGCGTCTAGCGTCTTGCCGTCGAGGACGCCGCCCTTGATCACCAGAAGGGGATTGGCCTTGGCGAAGTCACGCAGACCCTTTGCCGCCTCGACAACGTCGCCGTTGACGAAGGCGATCGCGGTCGGACCGGCGAGCAGGCCGTCCAGGCCCGCCAGACCGGCCTGGTTGGCCGCGATCTTGGTCAGGGTGTTCTTCGCCACGGCGAACTTCGCATTCCCACCGAGAGAGGTGCGCAGCTCCTTGAGCTGCGCAACGGTGAGACCGCGGTACTCGGTCAGAACGGCGGCAGCGCTGCCTTCGAACTCGCTCTTGAGCTCGGCAACCGCTGTCGCCTTATCCGCCCTCGCCATGGGCCTCCTTCCAGATGTGCCACCGGCGAAGGGCCCCAGAAATGAGAACAGCCCCGGGCGCAGGGCGCACACGGGGCTCACGCACATGGAGTCAGACCATGTGGGAAACTCGCATCACACCTGCGCGGGCCGTCCACATGATGTGGATCCTTCGGTCGCCAGGCTTTGAGGCACCTGACGACGACCGGCGGTCTTCGGCAACGACCAGAGTACGTGCTGGCCGCCGAGTTTCCAAATCGTTCTCAGTTGGTCGTGCCCTTGGGCAGCTCTCCGATCTGGTCGGCGGGCGGGGCCTCGATGGCCACGGACTCGTTGAAGCCCTTGAAGAACAGGGTGGCGTCGAGCGTGGCGCCCTCCTTGGAACCGTTCAGGGCGAGCTTGCGCGGCAGGCCGTCCCCGGCCACCCAGATGTCGAACTTGATGTCCTTGAGCTCCGCCAGGTTCGTACGGGCCTGCTCCTGCTTGTCGGCAGGCAACTGCTGTACGGCCGCGTCCACCGGGAAGGTGCCGCTGTAGTGGGTGGTGTCCTCGCCGTTGACGCTCTCGTTGCCGACCGACTTCACGTCCTGCGAGGCCGTGACCAGCTTGGTCACGTTGCCCAGGTCGAACTGCTGGATCTGGGTCAGGTACTGGTTCACCTGGGCGGAGTCGCCCGCATCGGTGAGCGGGACCTTGATCCACGGCTTGGTGGCCCCCACCAGGTCGTTGAGCGCCTCGACCTTGACGTAGACGGTGTCGCCCTGCAGCACGGCTCGTACGCCGCCCGGCAGGCTCCTGCCGCCCATGTCGACGGTGTCCAGGGTGAGGTCCACGGCGAGCTGGGGCTTGCTCTGGTAGAGCATGCGTCCCTGCACCTTGCCGTTGCCTTCCTGCGGGTGCGTCACGTTCACCACGGCGTCGACCGTGTAACTGGTGACCTCCGCGGTCTTCTGCGCGGCCTGCGCGAGTACCTCTGAGGCGGCCAGGTTGACCTGGATGGGCTGGGTGTTCGAGCCACAACCGGCAACGGCGGCCACGACGAGCGCGGCTCCGGCCGCAGTGAGACCTATCGTGCGCTTCAGCATGTCTTGACCCTACGTTTAACTCTTCCTGCCGTGGCGCCTTCCCCGCACAATTAGGGGAAAACCCAGGGTTATCCCCAAGGCCGGGTAGTTAAGGTCCAGGGTTTGGTCGTCAAGGGGTTGGGGCGAAGTGGGGGCAAGAGGAACGGAGATCCAGTAGAACGGGTGATCTTCTACCACCGCCCGCTATCCCACTGGATCT
>NZ_JBICRM010000083.1:0-8789 GCF_043197025.1 Nonomuraea marmarensis | reverse complement strand
AAGACCCTGACCGTGCCGTCCAAGACGAAGGCCGGCGACAAGACCGTGAGCGTCACGGTCGGCAGCAAGGTCGCCGAGGCCTCGTTCACCGTCGTGAGCAACCGCCGGCGGTAGCGCGGTGACCGCCGCTAAGGTGAGGTGACAGTTGACGGGGGCGCACCAACGTGCGCCCCCGTACCGGTCTCAGGTCGATGCTCGATTGCCGGACCGTCACCGAGCTCAGCGGTACGCGGTACCTGATGGGCCTATCCGTGTACGGCTCGGCGTACGTCGTCGACGTCGTCGCGTGGGCTCGTCTGGTTTCTCCTACCCCACCATGTACACCTGTCCTGTCTGGCGGCCCTCGATCGACCGAATGTAGGCGCCAGCCGCGCGGCGGACCGGTACGGGTTCAAAGCCAGCGAACAGGTCGCCGTAGTCGGCGAGCGACTCGACGAAGACCGTCGGGCTGACCGCGTTGATGCGCTGCCTGCGCGGGAGTTCGATCGCCGCCGCCCGCACGAAGGATTCGACCGCACCGTTGGCCAGCGACGCCATCGACCCGGTCGCAACAGGGTCGCGGGCGAGCACGCCGGTGATGAGGGTGAAAGAACCCCCATCGGCCAGGTGGGCGCTGCCCTGCCGGACGAGCTCGACCTGGCTCAACGCCTTGCCGACCAGACTGTCCATCACGTCCTGATGGGAGAGCCGGTCCAGCGGGCGCCATGCAACGCTGCCCGCCGTGCTGGCTACAGCATCGACCGCACCGGCTCTGTCGTACATCGAGCGGATGGATCCGGGGTCGGTGATATCCACCGTGAGCGCGGGATCGCTGCGAGAGGCGGTGACGACCTCGTGGCCGCGCTCCCGCAGTGCCTGGTGCACGCTCCGGCCGAGAGTCCCTGCCGCCCCGATCAGCAACACCTTCATGTACGCCCCTTCCCTCGGCTGATATCGGAAGCATGCGGGCTCATAGCCTTTGCGGTCCAGCTACATAAACTCCAATGCTTGTTAAGCTTAGCTAATGTTGGATGTCAAACGGCTGATCCTTCTGCGTGATCTGGCCGACTACGGCACGGTGACCGCCGTTGCGGACCTACACCAGGTCACTCCGTCCGCCGTCTCCCAGCAGCTGCGCGCGCTCGAAGCCGAGACAGGGGCCGAGCTGCTTCACCGGGAGGGAAGGACGGTTCGGCTGACGGCGGCGGGCCTGGCACTCGCCGCCGAATGCGAGCACGTCCTGGCCGCCCTCGAACGCGCGGGCAGCACCGTACGGGCGGTGAGCAACGAAGTGAGCGGCGAGCTGCTGGTCGGATGCTTCCCCAGCGGCCTCGAGGAGATCGCGGCACCGCTGGCGGCGACACTCAGCCGGACCTACCCGCACCTGCGCCCGCGCATCATCGAGTCCGAGCCCGACGAAGCCCTCACCCAGCTCAAGCGCCGGGAGCTCGATCTCGCCATTGTCTACCGCTACCACCACCTCGGCACGGCCATACCCGCCGGCCTGACCTCGCGTGTGCTGTTCGACGAGCCCATAGCGCTGGCCGTGCCAGAGAAGATGCGGCACGCCGTGGACCGCCAGGGGGTGGGCGCATTGCGCCACCACCCATGGATCATCACTCCCGAGCCGAGCGACTGCCGTGATGTGCTCCTGCACATGTGCCACAGCGCAGGATTCAGCCCTCGCATGGACCACAGCTATCGAGACCTTCGCTCCGCGATCTTCCTCGTCGCGACCGGACTCGGGGCCACGATCCTGCCGATGATGATGTGCCGCAACCCGCCCGCCGGAGTGGCGATCCTGCCCTTCCCCGGCCCCGGCCGAGCAGTCGAGGCCGTCATCCGAACCGGCACGGACACCAATCCGGCCATCATCGCCGCGACCGCATGCCTGCAGCAGATGACCACATCAGCGGCAGCGAGTGCCGAAAATAGCGTCCCGCAGCCTGACCGGCAATTTTCCCGACCTCTCGAGATCGACTCTTAAGCAGCCGCGCAACGATGTTAAGCGCGCTATCTGATCACTAACCGTGACGCACCACAGAGAATGTGCCAGAGCCAGTTTCTCAAGCGGGGGGCGCGCGTCGCACGATCGGCTCGTCTATGTCCTCGCGCAGCATCCACGCGCGGCGGTCGGGTCGCCGTGGCTCATCATGCCAGGCAGATCCGGGACACCTTCAGTCCCGACGTGCCGAGTCTGGTGTATCGCGTTCCTGTGCGGATGGGTGCTCGCGATGCAGCGCCACTGCGAGCACGACGAGGGCGACGCCGATGAGCTCGGGGAGTAAGGGGAGCTGGCGGAGCACCACGGCGCCGATCACCGTGGCGGTGGCGGGCAGCAGCGCCACCAGCAGCGCGTACGTCGAACGGGCCATGCGCGCCATGGCGAGCTGGTCGCAAACGTACGGGATCACTGACGAGCAGATCCCGACCCCGGCCCCGGCGCCCAGTGCGACGGGATCGGCCAGGGTGGGCGCGGCCTGCCAGACGGCCAGCGGCAGTGCGAATGCCGAGGCGGCGAGCATGGCCGCGGCCAGCCCGTCGATGCCGCCGATCCCCCGCCCGAGCCGCGCCGCACGGTGCGCCAGCATGATGTAGCACGCGAACAGCACCGCATTGGCGAAGGCGAGGACGAACCCGATCGGCGCGCCCTCCCACCGCAGGTCGGTCAGCACGTAGACGCCGCCGGCGGCCGCCGCCAGTGCCACGACGTTGCGGGCCGTACGGGCGCCCAGCGCGGCCAGACCGATGACGGGCAGGAACTCGATCGCGGCCACGGTGCCGAGCGGGAGACGGTCGATCGCCAGGTAGAAGCAGGCATTCATGACCGCGAGCACCGCGCCCCAAGTGACGATCGTGCGACGGCCGCCGCGACCGAGCCGGGCTAAGGTACGCCACGGCCGCCGCCAGAGCGCCAGGACCAGCGCGGCGCTCCAGATCCTCAGCCCGGCCACCCCGAGCGGGGCGACCCTCGCGAACAGCAGCACGGCGAAGGCCGGACCGAGGTAGTGGAAGACCGCGCTCCCCACAAAGTACGACCATGCGGGCGCCGCGGAGAGGACGGCGCGCGGGCCCGGGATCGACATGCCTCCATGCTCGGCGGAGGCGTAGTTTGGGAGAATGGGGAACCGAAGGATCAATCCCGGGCAGGCGTACGAACCCAAGGAAATCGACGCCCTCGACCTTCGTATCGTCACCGAGCTGCAGCTCGACGCCAGAGTGAGCTTCGCGGAGCTAGGCCGCCGGGTCAGCCTGTCGGCCCCCGCGGTGGCCGAGCGGGTGCGGCGGCTGGAGGAGGCCGGTGTGATCACCGGCTACCACGCCGAGGTCGACCCGCGGGCCCTCGGCTTCCCCGTCACCGTGATGGTCCGCATCCGCCCCGAGATCCGGGAGCTCCAGCGCATCGCCAAGATCGCCAAAGAGGTGCCGCAGATCGTCGAGTGCTACCGGATGACCGGCGACGACTGCTTCTACTTCACCATGCACCTGCGATCGGTCGACGAGCTCGAGCACATCCTCGACCTTTTCACCCCGTACGGCCAGACGACGACGTCGCTCATCCACACCGCCTCTGTGCCACGCCGCCCGCTACCGCTCATGGGATGAGCACGCCCGGAGCTGTGTCCCACAGCGGAACACTGCGTGCCATGAGGCGTCCATCAGCGTTGTCACCAGCCAACAAGGCTGGCCAACCACTGGATCGGGCAAGGCAGGAGACGCCATGGCACGGATCAGGTTCGGAGCCTTTCTCGCACCGTTTCACTCGCCGATGGGTCAGGATCCGATCTCGGCCTACGGCTCTGCTCAACGGCGAGGAGGTCACCGCCAGGACAAGTCGGTACAACCTAGTCAATGCCCGGACCCAGTTCAGCCCGTATAGCGACTTTCGACATCGCGGTAGCGGCGGTCGCCTCCCCCATTGGGCCGCGCGCCGCCGGCAAGCACGGCGCAGGTCTGCTGTCGGTAGGGGCCACCGCCAAGGGCGGTTTCGACGTGCTCGCCCTCCACTGGGACGTCATGGTCAAGCGCGCCGAGGAGTTCGGCCACACGGCGGCACGGGAGGCATGGCGCCTGGTCGCTGGTCGGGCCGATGCACCTGGCAGAGACCAAGGAGCAGGCGATCGAGGACGTACGGCACGGGCTGGATACCTAGTGGCGACTACACCCAGCCTGTGGTCGCCGCCCCCACCTCCGCGCCGCTGGCGACACCTTTGAGAATCGGGTGGCGTGGGTCAACGAGACCGGGCTTGGCGTCATCGGCACTCCCGATGACGTGATCGCCCAGATTGAGCGGCTGGAGAAGCAGTCGGGCGGCTTAGACACATATCTGCTCATGCTTCACGAGTGGGCACGGCCAGCCGAGACATGCGCCCCTACGAGCTGTTCGCCCGATATGTCAAGCCCCGATTCCAGGGAGCGACGACGCGCCTGAAGAACGCCGAGCGGTACGCCATGGCCCGATGGAGCGAACTCGACGAACGCCAGGGCAACGCGATCCAGGCCGCCACCGAACGACACCAGCAAGAACAGCGCTTGCGCCAGTCCTAGCAGTCCGATATGAGGCCTCGGTCTCTGCTGCTTTGTGGACGCGCTCTCCCGGCGGGGCTGGCCGTACGCCGATCTGGATTGAGAGAGATGTTCGGAAGCCGCTTCGACAACAGGCATTCCGGACCGAGCTTGAGCGAGCGACGTGAACACCATCTGGACGATCCTGGATCGCTGGCAGCGGCACGCCAACCGCCCCCTCGACGGGAATCCTCAGGACCGGACCCAGACGAGCGATGGTGACGCGGCTCGGCCCGGCATTCGTCGCCTCGGTCGCTTACATCGACCCAGGCAACTCCGCCAGCAACTTCGCCGCCGGAGCACAGTACGGCTACCGAATCGTCTGGGTGCTCATGGCCGCCAACGTGATGGCGATGTTTGTCCAATACTCCTCGGCCAAGATCGGTATCGCGACCGGACAGAGCCTGCCCGCGCTGTGCCGGGCACGCTTAGAGCTACTGACAAAATGATCTAGGGTCGTGTCCCGCAGGGCTGCTGATCGTTGATCTCGGCGTGAAAGGGTGGAGCAGCTGCCGTGGATCGTGCCGGACAGCTTGTGGGAGCGGATCGAGCCGCTGCTGCCGAAAGTAGAGCGGCGCCAGCGCCATCCGGGCCGTAAACGGCTGGATGACCGGCTGGCGTTGCAGGGCATCTTGTTCGTGCTCAACACCGCGATCCCATGGGAGCTCCAGCCCCAAGAGCTGGGCTTCGGCTCGGGGATGACCTGCTGGCGGCGGCTGCGCGACTGGCACGCAGCCGGTGTGTGGGACAGGCTGCATCAACTGCTGCTCGCGGAGTTGCATGCCGCTGGTCAGCTGGACTGGTCCAAGGGGTGATCGACAGCTCCCACGTCCGGGCGCTCAAGGGCGGCCCAAAACCGGGCCGAGCCCGGTTGACCGCTCCAAGCCGGACTCGAAACACCACGTCATCACCGACGGCAACGGGATCCCCCTCGCCGTGTCGTTGACCGGCGGCAACCGCAACGACGTCACTCAGCTCCTGCCGCTGATCAAGGCAATCCCGCCGGTGCGGGGCCGCCACGGCCGCCCTCGGCGGCCCGCCTGCCTGTACGCCGACCGCGGTTACGACCACGACAAGTACCGCCGTCTGGTCTGGCGCACCGGCATCAAACCCATCATCGCCCGGCGCGGCACCCCGCACGGCTCCG
The DNA here is from genome assembly GCF_043197025.1 of Nonomuraea marmarensis. Taxonomy (NCBI): domain Bacteria; kingdom Bacillati; phylum Actinomycetota; class Actinomycetes; order Streptosporangiales; family Streptosporangiaceae; genus Nonomuraea; species Nonomuraea marmarensis. The sequence goes on along the minus strand of NZ_JBICRM010000083.1, from coordinate 3,097 downwards.
GTCTGGGCATTCACCGGTGGGTGATCGAGCGGACGATCGCGCTACTGCACTGGTTCCGCCGCCTGCGCATCCGCTGGGAGGTCCGCGACGACAACCACGAAACCTTCATGACCCTCGCCGCCGCCATCATCCGCTGGCGACGGCTCACGAGAAGCTGATAAGAGGTCAGCGATCGGATCCAACCGCCGACAGGTCTCCAACGGCGTCGGCGTAGCAGGGCGTTTCGGCCAGGTGGAACGCGATCTGCCGGAAGGTCCAGCCCTCACCGGGCGACCGGTCGAGCTGGTCTGGAGTGAGCGCGATCAGTCGGTCGGCCCAGATCTGACTGAGCCGGGTGAGCCGACTCCTGGCCTCGTTCAGGTCTTGGTCAGTGAAGGGCGCCAGATCGGCAGGGGTTGTGCTCGCCGACGCATGCCAGCGATCAGGGATCGTGGGGTTGCCGGCCAGCCGTGCTTCTACCTCGGCGAGGTGATCGATGAGGTGATCGGTGACTCGGCGGATTGCCTTGTGCGGGGTGTAGACCCGCTCATCGGCGCGCACCGGGCGACCATCCCACGCTGTCCAGGTCGCCGCCAAATCGAGTACATGGTCGATCATTGACGTCACGACCAGCGCCGGTTCGCGATCATCAGTCGTCGGGATCTCATCGGACATCCACGGCCTCCAGCTCAATGCGTTCACGACCAGACAGGGCACACACACCGATCCCAACCCGGCGGCGACAGACAACGGCCCCGGCACACAACCTAGGACCCGAACATCTCGATGGGCATCGAAGCATGAATGCACGGCCAGTCAAGATTCATTCTGATGGGACCACTTAGGCGGACGGACGAACACCATCCTGGGGGATACAGGGTGAATTGGTGGCGATGGCGACCGATGTGGCCGAGTTCGTGGGCGCCTCTGTCGGGCTGCATCTGCCTTTCGGGATGTCGCCGCAGGTCGCCGGGGTCATCACCGGGGCGATCGCGTTCACCCTGCTGTCCCTCCAGCGGCGGGGGTTCAAGAGCTTCGAATTGGCCGTCACCCTGCTGCTGGTGGCGGTGACCGGCGCGTTCGTGTTCCAGGTCCTCGAGGTAGACGGCCAGTCCCCCGCCGCCGCGGTCGCCGGGCTGGTGCCGGGCATCCAGGAGCCGACCAGACGACTCTCGTCGTGGCCGTGGTGGGCGCGACCGTCCGGCCGCACGCGGTCTATCTGCACTCCTCCCCGACCGAGGGTCGAATCAGGACGGGCGGCCAGGCCCAGCGTGGGATCCTGCGCGCTACACCCGGATGGACTTCCTGATCGCGCTGAGCATGGCCCGGGGTCGTCAACCTGTCCATGCTGCCCATCGCCGCGGCCCTGATCAGCCGCGACCGGCCGACGACAGACATCTCCATCGCGGAAATCCACGCGCACATGGCCGCCGAGGTGAGCACGGGCTGCGCTATCTGATCGCCGCCTTCGCATGGTCGGCGGACTAGATCTCCTCCCATCGGCTGCCACCGGTTTACTGTCGCAGAATGCCAATGCCGGCCAGCATCGGCAGATTCCGAAGACGTGTCGGGAGATCGCGGGTTGGCCGCCAGGCCGCCACCGGAACCAAACCCGGTTCAACATAAGCGAAGCCATCGAACATGCCGTCGATCTCGTCTCTCGTTCTTCCGCTGATGTGCGTGCGCGTGGCTCGTCTGTAGATCAGCCTGGCTTCCATCAGGTCAGAGCGGGTCAACATATGGCTGATTACCAAGCAACTTCCCGGCACCATTACCTCACGGAAAGCGCCCACAAGCTTTCCGGCGGCTTCGTCCTCCAGGAAATGGAGAACCGCGACGAGCAACACGGCGACGGGTTTCGTGAAATCGATCAAGTTTTGTATATCACTATCATGAACGATATCATAGGGTGTTGTCATGTCGGCGCCAACGGCGATCGTGCGATCGTCTGTCGGTAGCATGGCACGGGCGTGACTGAGAACCATTGGATCATTATCAACGTAGGCAACCCGGGCGCCAGGGTTCTGACGACGAGCGACCTGATGCGCATTTGGTCTGGTAGGAAAGCCAGCACCAATATCGATAAATTGTTCAACGTTGGGCGCGAGGTACTCGACGGCGCGTACGAGAAATTTGCGATTCTCGCGCGCCACTATAGGAGCCAGTGGTGATGATTTGATAATCTCTGCGGCGCTTGTCCTGTCCGCTTCGAAGTTTTCCTTCCCCCCGAGTAGATAGTCGTAGATTCGAGCTGGATGTGCGACGTTGGCGTTAACGTGGGCAGCGATTCGAGTCTGGCTGGCCGGCCGTAGTCCTGAGTCAGACAGGTTGCTGGCCAGGTTATGGGCCGCGTTGCGTACTAGGGGATGTCGGAATCGGAACCGTCCGCCAATTCTTGTTGGGTGTATCAGGCCGTACGTTGTGATCTCATCGAACGCCGCCAGAACATCATCTTTGCCTAGTTGTGTGGCTGCGGCGATATTATCAGGGTCGAATTCGTCAGTGATCAGCGAGGCCGCCTGTACGACCTGGAATGCGACGGGTGATAGGCGGTGCAGTTCGCTGTACAATGCCGCCTGGACCGAGATAGGAAGTTCGCCCTCGCTCTCGGTATCTTCGCCGACACCGATCAAGGCTCTGGGGCTCCGCATATACGCCAGTGCTTCGAGGTAGAGGGGAATGCCATTGCTTGCTTCATGAATGGCCCGACGGTGTTGAGCCTCAACTTGTGGGCCCAGGAATTCTTCGGTCTCAGTCAGGGTAAATGGGTCTGCTCGCACCAGTTGGCCGTGGCGGAGGACGGACTCGATGAGAGAGGCGATCCGAGGTTCCGTCTGCCATTGGCGATATGCAATCGCAATCAGCACGTTCCCGAGTGGTGGGTGACGAAGGAGATGGTCGAGTAGTTCTATCGAGGCCTCGTCGGCCCAATGGATATCGTCCAGAAGGATCGCGATTCCCGATGTTGCGGAGAGCCTTTCCACTAGAGACCGTATCGCGCGATATGTGCGATAGCGCGTCAGTGCGGTTACCTCCGGCCAATCGACGGTCTCATCCGCGGAGGCTGCCGATATGGAGGGGAAGACGCCGGTTAGCAGCCGTGTAGCCGCCGCACCCA
>NZ_JBICRM010000082.1:0-9180 GCF_043197025.1 Nonomuraea marmarensis | reverse complement strand
TGTTTGCTCACTGGAAATGGGTCTCGGGTGCCTGGGGACCAGGATGACAAGAGCCGTGTAAGTCGAGAGGTTTACGCACGGATCTGTGGGAGCCGGGAGGGGAGGTTCCTCCCGGCTACCCGACCCCCTGTAATGGGGGTGGAGCGAAGGGGGCGGGTTGTCCTGATCTTGTTTGGTGGTCAACCGGAGTTCCCGGGAGGAGCCAGGTGAACGGATCAAGGCCGCAGGCCAAGGTCAAGTCGTTTGATATTCCTAAGTCGATGGTGTGGGAGGCATTTCAGCGGGTCAAGGTCAACAAGGGTGCACCCGGGGCGGACGGTGTGACGATCGAGCAATATGAGCAGAACCTTTCGGGGAACTTGTTCAAATTGTGGAATAGGATGTCGTCCGGCTCGTATTTCCCTCCGGCGGTGAAGGCTGTGGAGATCCCTAAGGCGGGCGGGAAGGGTATCCGCGTGCTCGGGGTGCCCACTGTTTCTGACCGTATCGCCCAGACGGTAGCTGCGATGTATCTGGAGCGGCGGGTGGAGCCAGTGTTCCATCCGGACTCCTATGGTTACCGGCCCAGGCGGTCGGCGTTGGATGCGGTGGAACAGTGCCGGCGGCGCTGTTGGCGGAGTAACTGGGTGGTCGATCTCGACATCCGGGCGTTCTTCGACAGCGTGGACCATGAGTTGATGCTCAAGGCCGTCGAGCGGCATATCGACGCGGACGGAAAATGGGTCCTTCTCTACGTCAGGCGGTGGCTGGTTGCGCCGCTGGCGAAGGCGGACGGATCGGTGCAGCAACGGGATCGCGGAACTCCTCAGGGGTCGGCGATTTCTCCCGTGCTGGCGAATCTGTATCTGCACTACGCGTTCGATGCGTGGCTGGTTCGGGAATTCCCGCAGGTCAACTTCGAACGGTACTGCGATGATGCGGTGATTCACTGCGGCAGCGAGGAGCAGGCCCGCCGCGTGCGGGACGCTCTCGCGCAGCGATTGGCGCAGGTCGGTCTGGAATTGCATCCGGACAAGTCGCGCATCGTCTACTGCAAGGACGCGGACCGGCGTGGCTCGTACGAACACACCTCGTTCACGTTCCTTGGGTATACGTTCCGGCCCCGGCTGGCCAAGAACCGGCACGGGAAGCACTTTGTGAGCTTCCTGCCCGCGGTCAGCAAGGAGGCAATCAAGGCGATGGGCAAGGAAATGCGTTCCTGGCGTATCGCCCAACGTAGTGACAAGTCGCTGATGGATCTTGCGCGGATGTTCAACAGCATCGTGCAAGGATGGATCAACTATTACGGGCGATTCTACAAGTCCATGTTGTATCCCCTCCTCCGGCGCATCAACAGAATGTTGGTGGGCTGGGCTTGCCAGAAGTACAAACGACTACGCCGCCGGGAGAAACGAGCGGGAGAACTGCTGGCGGGCACAGCCCGCCGGTATCCCAACATGTTCGCCCATTGGCGGTTCGGCCTCAAGCCTGATGGCTGGACGATGGGAGCCGTGTGAGCCGAGAGGCTCCCGCACGGTTCTGAGAGCGGCGGCGGGTGAGATTCCCGCCGCCGACTCACCTGGTGGTCTGCTGCTACTCCGAGCAAGAAGCCTACCGGGTCAAGCAGCGGCTGGCCGAGTGGCTGGAGCCGCGAGGGCTGGTCTTCAACGAGGACAAGACGAAGGTTGTCCACGCCGACGAAGGCTTTGACTTCCTGGGCTTCAACGCCCTCGCCTGTCCCGCCGATTCCGGCTCGGCCCCGGCCCTCCCCGGCGCGACCTTCCTGGTTCGGCGTCTTGTCGCGCCTGGTCCGGCCGGTCGGCTGTGTTCGCCAGGGCGGTCGATATTGACGTGCTAAGAATGGCGGGGGAGCGGCAGGTGGGGGTCATGGCTGTGCGAGAAGTGTTCTATCGTCGGCCGAATTCTCCACCGGGGATGGCAATTTCGCTTCCTATGCCGGGCGTTATGAGCGGTGCGGACGCGCGCCGGTGGAGCCGGTCACCGGACCCGCGTCCTGGCTGATAGCAGGGGAGCGGCCGGCGCGGATAGGACGAACCGTACGATGAGCTTTGGTACCACTTCCTGTGCCATACGGAGCTGAGACATGACGGCCATCCTCAAGAAACTCTGCGTTTACGGGACGACGGTCTCCTGCCTTTCCGGCCTGGCCGCGTGCGGAACGAGAGAGCAACACGCCTTGCCTTCGCACATAAACTCGGCATTCGCCCAGGAAATGATAAAAAGCATCGAGAAAATGCACAGGGACATGGCGGCGGCCCCCATGACCGGTGACCCGGGCCGGGACTTCGCCGCCATGACGATCCCGCACCATCAGGGCGCCGTGGACCTGGCGAAGGCCCTGCTGGCACAGCCGGGCGGCGACCCCGTCCTGCGGCGGCTGGCCCAGGAGATCGTCATCACCCAGGGGCAGGAGATCGCCCTCATGCGCCGCCGACTGGCCGCCTCGCCTCCGAGCGCCCCGTCACCCGCACCGCCGGGGGCGGAGCGGATCCCCGTCTCCGGCCAGGACCGGGTCTACACCGCGGACCAGACCTCGAACACCGTCTCCGTCATCGATCCCGCCACGAACCGCCTTCTTGGCGTCATCCGTCTCGGGGACACCGTGCCCGGCGCGCTGAGCCCGCTGTACAAGGGGCAGGTGCTCGTGCACGGCATGGGATTCTCGCCGGATCACCGTACCTTGTGCGTGGTCTCCATCGCCTCCAACTCGGTCACGCTCATCGACACGGCGACCAACCGGATCAAAGGCGTCGTCTATATCGGCCGCTCACCGCACGAGGCGTTCTTCACGCCCGACGGCAAGGAGGTCTGGGCCACCGTACGCGGTGAGGACTACGTCTCGGTGATCGACCCGGTGCGGATGCGGGAGACGCGCCGGGTCCGGACGGCCAACGGGCCGGGCATGGTGCTCTTCCATCCGAACGGGCGCTACGCCTACGTGCCGTCGAGCTTCACCCCGCAGGTGGACATCGTGGACACGCGGACGTACCAGGTCATCGCCCGGGTGCCGCAGGCGAGCCCGTTCTCGCCGAACCTGGCCGTGACCAGGGACGGCAAGGAGGTGTGGTTCACCCTCAAGGACTCCGGCAAGACGCAGGTGATGAGCGGCGAGCCGCCCTTCCGCGTCCTCGCCACCCTGGACACCGGCCCGATCACCAACCACGTCACCACCGTGGACAACGCCAACGGCCACTTCGCCTACGTGACGGTCGGCGGGGAGAACAAGGTGAAGGTCTACCGCCGGGGTGAGCGGCCGGTGCAGGTGGCCACGATCCCGGTCGGCGACCTGCCGCACGGGGTCTGGGGATCCGGCGACGGTACGCGCGTCTACGTCGGGCTGGAGAACCAGGACCGGGTGGCCGCCATCGACGCGCTCACCAACCGCGTCGTCGCCACCATCCCCATCGGTCAGCAGGCGCAGGCCCTCGTGTACGTACCGCGGGCGGTCCCTTCCGGCGACGGGAGGTCGAGCCTGGTGCCACTGGGCTGGGCGGGCAAGGCCGATCACCTGGTCATGACCGGACCCCAGCGCAACGGGCACGCCACGGTCTCCGTGAACGCGATGGGCCCGATGGACACGCTCCAGATCGCCGCCTCCGGCCTGGAACCCCGCAAGACCTACACCCTCTGGCTGGTGACGGAACGAACCGCGCCGTTCGGACACAAACAGCAACTGGCCAACTTCACCACGAACGTGGCCGGGGCACAGGTCGCGCAAGCGATCGGCCCGCTCCGCGAGATCCTGTCCCCCTCGAACGCCGCCCAGGACCGCCGCCGGTATCTCCTCCTGACCTTGACGGGCTCGGATGCCCCCGTTCTGACCCAGCGGACGCCGTGAGCCAGGACTTCGGGACGTTCACGGTGTACCGCTCGAATATTGAGTCTGTGGTCTGAGCTGCGGTTAAGCGGCGTGGTGGTATTCGTTGATCGTGCCTGCGACGACGCGTCTCGGGCCGAAGTGCTGGGCGATCCGCGCCCCGGCCATGAACATCCGCGTGGCCGAGGAGGTCATCTGCGGCCCGTTGTCGCTCACAGCGAGCAGCACCGGGAACTCGTCGTGGTCAGGCACCCGCCCGCCGCGCAACTCGGCCAGGAAGGCATCATCGTCGAGCAGATGCGCCTTGCCCAGCACGTGCAGAGCGCGGGTGTAGGCGGCCTCGACCTGCGTGGAAGTCTCCCCCGGCGACACGACGGTGGCCAGCCAGTACCGTGACACCACGTCTCTGCGAGTCCACGGAGGGGTTGGAAGTCCACCACATCCGCAAACTCGCCGATCTCAATCAGCCCGGACGCCGGGACAAACCCGCCCGGATGCATCTCATGGCCATGCGACGGCGCAAGACCCTGGTGATCTGCCGCCGCTGCCATGAGGACATCCACGCCGGGCGGGCCACCAAGCCCTACCCGAAATGATCACTGGAGAGCGGGGTGCGGGGAAAGCTCGCACGCCCCGTTCGGGAAGAGACCGACGGAAAAGGACCCGGCCAAGGGCACCTCGCCGACGGTCGACTTCACTCTGCGAGAGCCGGGGGCTGAGACGCCCCGGCTACTCACCAAGCGGCATGTAGGTATTCGTGGAGGACGCCGCCGAGCCGGTCTCGTCGGCGTATGTCGAGGTCGATGATTTTCGCGGAATCGGTGATGGGATCCGGGACGGCGCGTAGTGGAGCCGCCTGAGCCAGTGCTTGATGGGCTCGGTGTTGGTTGTAGAACTCCTCATACTCGCGCAGGGCATGTCGTAGGTGGCGTTCGTTCCAGAGCAGGCAGCGGTCGAGGAGTTCGTGGCGGCAGGACTGCGCCCACCGTTCCATGATCGAGTTCATGCGAGGTATGCGGACGCCGGTGAGCACCGTGTGGATACCGGCGTCGGTGAGGATCTCCTCCATAGGGCTGGGAACTTCCTGTCCCGGTCGCGGAGCAGGTGCTCAATAATGACCATCCAGATGTCGTATCGCCACAGCTCAAGAGGAGTCGCTGTGGTTTTGGAGCGCAACAGGCCAGTTCGTCCCAGGACCCGAGCGACGCAAACGTCTCCCGCGTGCGGGATCACGTCTGCGTCGCGCAGGTGCTCGGCCACGCCGGGCGGGCAGGACCGCCGGCGGCGTGGCGCGTGCGTGTCGGGCAGGGCCACTACTCTGACGTGGCTTTCATGCCCGCTCGGCGAACTGTCAGAAGGTGGCGACGTTGAGCAGTCGTTCCTTGACGCCGTCGGGGTCGTCGGAGGAGTTCCAGTCGGTCGTGCCGGCCGTCTGGAGAGCGGACTTCACGATGGCGGGGCTGGCCCCGGGGTGCGTGGCCTTGTAGAGGGCCGCACCGCCCGTGACGTGCGGGGTGGCCATGGAGGTGCCGGAGATCGTGTTGTACCCGCCTCCCTTCCAGGTGGACAGGATGCACACGCCAGGGGCGATGATGTCGACGTCCGCGCCGAAGTTGGAGAAGCTCGCGAAGGTGTCGTCGGCGTCGCTGCGGCAGGTGGCCGGGGCTCCGCCGCCTGGCAGGCCGTTGAAGTCGGCCAGCGCGCTGACGGTGATGACCTCGTCGTAGGCGGCCGGGGTGTGGTTGGCCGCGTTGTCGCTTTCGTTGCCCGCGGCGACGGCGTAGGTCACGCCCGCGGCGACTGAGGCGCAGATCGCCTTGTGCATGGCGTCGTTGTTGGTGTTGCCGCAGTTGCCGTCGTCGGCGCCGAGGCCGCCGAGGCTCATGTTGGCGACCTCGATCTCGCTCGCGTGCGCGGTGACGTAGTCGATGCCGCAGATGACGTCGGACCAGCTTCCGCTGCCGTTGTTGTTGAGCACCCGTACGGGCCAGACCCGGGCGCCTGGTGCCACGCCGACGACGCCGTCACCGTTGTCGAGGGCGCCGATGGTGCCGGCGACGTGGGTGCCGTGGCCGTTGCCGTCGTCCGCGCTACGGCCGGTGGAGCAGTTCTTCGCGCCGGCGGCGTAGACGTTCAGGTCGGGGTGGTCCAGGTCGATGCCGGTGTCGATGACGGCCACGTCGACGTTCACCCGCTGGTCGGAGCCGTTGATGCCTGCTGTGGGGCTGGCGTCGGCGTCGATCCGGTTGACTCCGGTGGGCAGTGTCTGCGCGCTGATGCTCACCTGGCCGTCGGGCTGGACCCAGCGGACCCGGGGATCCGCGGCCACCTGCTCGGCGGCTTTGGGGGTCATCTTCGCGGAGTACCCGTGAAGGGCGTGGCTGTAGACGCGGTTTGGTACGGCGCCCTTGTCGCGGGCGTGCTCGTTCGCGATGGACGGGGAGTCGGCGCTGTCCTGCAGTACCACGATGTAGCCGCGGTCAGGTTCGGCGCTGGCGCTCGCGGTTGGAATGAAGGGCGCGACGAGCGCGCCGGCGAACAAAACGGTGAGGAGGGGCTTTCGCACGGGGAGTTACTCCACTGTTGGGTTCGACAACAAGCCGATATTGACCCGCATTGTCATAATCACCTAGGTAAAGAGTTGATTACTGCCGCAAGCAGATCAGGCATTATCTGCCAGACGTCCGGCCGAGTACGTACTCGATCGCGTCGTCGACGGTGTGGGAGATCTTGACCAAGGCTGGCGTCGATCCCGAGCCACGGCGTACGGGCCGACCTGGCGCGGTCAAATCCTGAAGCTCCCGACTCGTTGCTGGACGCCCGGGCCGATGCGGGTAGGTCCAGGCCCGTCGCAGCAGACGACGATGCCATGCCAGCAATGTTGCCGGGGTGACCAGTCGATGAGTGCGCAGGACCGCCGGCGCCGATCGGGCCAGTGCCGCGAGAACGGCCCGATCGGCCCAGTCCGGCTTCGGGCGCGTGACCTGACGTCGCAGCACTGCCACTTCATGACGCAGCACCATGATTTCCGCGTTCTTCGACGCCTGGCTGCGGCCCAGTAACATCAGCCAGCCGAACACTCGCAGCGTTATGAGGTAGAGCAGGCGGACAAGCACAAGACGCGATCTTGTCTGTGGGGATGGGCCCCGTCAAACCACAGGTCAGAGCCATCGTGGCCGCGTTTTGACGCGGTACACGTCAAGACGCTGGAGGCCGAGCGGAGGCACTTCGGCAGCCTGCCGCTGACGGTCATCTCCAAGGCGCCATACCCAGCCCCAGGCACCTATTACTACGAGTATTTCGCCAGTAAGCCCCCAGATGTGCAGGAGCGCTACGCACGTGTGTGGGGCCGCGTGCAAGCCGACCTGGTCAGCCTGTCCGACAACAGCACGCTCATCGTCGCCGAACGGGCCGCGCACAACATTCAGGTCGACGAGCCCGAGCTGATCGCCAAGACCGTCACCGAGATGTGCGCCAAGGTGTGGGCGGCAGACCGGGGCAGGCGGTCCTGATCCGCACAAGCCCGGCGAGACCCAGAGGCAGAAGAACGGAGTGCTCAGATCCATCACCTGCCGTGATCCGCAAAAGGCTACCACCGTCGACGCGCCGAGGTCCTCGTCGGTGAACGTGGTGGCGCGGATGCTGTTCTTGTAGGCGCTGCGGAAGGCGCGTCGCGTCTCGGCCGACCAGGTGGAGGAGGCGTCGGTGACGCGCGGGCATCGTCTGGACCGGTTCGCGTTGTCGGCGATCGAGCGTGGCCGGCGCCGGGTGGATGTGGACGAGCTGGTGATCCTGGCAGACCTGCTCGATGTGGAGCCCGCGGCGTTGTTGGCGCCGGTGACGGTGCGGGTCGTTTTGGTGGCGGGATGATCTCGGACGTGGCGGCCGACGCCGTGGACGGGTGGGATCCTCAACTGGTACGAGAACGCCGTCCGGGTGCGGAGGAGACCGCCGCCCGGCCGACGACAGCCTGGATGGGCAATCAACGGTTCTCGCAGAAGCGGCAGTTGAACCAGAGCCCCACCCCGCACACTGCCCGCATTCGCTGATCTGCGCCGGATGGCAGAATGAAGCGCGACGTACGGCCCAGGGGAGTGGAACACGTGACAATGCTCTATTCCACAGTTTCGGATTTCTGCACCGTGTTCACCACCCACGACGACATCGGGACTGTCGCGTCGCTGATCGGTGCAGTCCCTCTGACGGTGGACTACCGGATGCCGGAGGCTTACAACGAGAGCACCGTCACCATCATGCGCTGGGGTGATGGGATCCTGGTCACACATCCCTACTACAGCGACCTATGTGCCCGCCAAGAGGCCATGAGGGCCCTGTCCCGCGATGGCCACCTGGCCGTCTGCGTGACTTGGGGAATCTCGATCGCTCCGTGGTCGAAAACCTACGCCAGGATGGATCCGTGGCGCTCGGCGGGGGCATTATTCGCGTACTTCGCCTACGCCGCCAACGGGAGACTGGAGGTCGGGTTCGACCCTGCCGACTTCGACAAGGCCGACCCGGCCGCCCGGTGCGGCTGGAATACCGGGGCGGTCGACGCCTACCTGCATGACCTGGACTTCAGCCCGCTCATGGTCGAGACACAGCAGCCGTCCGAGAGGGGTTCGGGACAGAGTCGGGGCGCCATTTCCCGGCACGAGGACGCCTGCATCACCATGCTGGAACGCATCGCCGGCGCTGCCTTTCCGGAGGATCACGAAAGGCCGGCCGGGCCTCATGTCGGCTTCACCATCGCCAGGCCGCTCCCGGTCATGAGTGTTGCCGAGGTCGCCCACTTCATGGGTCCACCGCTGAGTTGAGGCTCGCGTCGCCGGCTCCATGGAACCGATGAAGCCAGCGACGCCTCTCTTAGTCTAGTAATGCGGCTCTTCCGGGTTGAGGGTGTAGCTCTCGGCGCGTCGATCGCCGGGTGAGGGTCGAGGTCTTCCGATGATGGGAGTTCTCACACAGCCCGGCCGGAAGGCCTCGACGTGTTTGACGCTTCCTTCGTGCATCCTGATCTCGGCGCGTTTTGCCGCCTTGACGAGCTTGGTTTGGAGGTGGTGGGTCAGCGGCTCGAGCCCGATTGTGCGGTCCTGGCCTGTCGGGTCGAGCCGGGCGTGTTCGACCGGTGGTGCCGCCGTTGCGGATGCGTGGGAAGGCCGCGAGACACGGTGATCAGGCAGTTGGCGCACGAGCCGTTCGGGTGGAGCAATGCTTGAGATCTGTGGATCGACCGGGAAGGGTGTACCTTCCCGGTGATCGTTTGAGGTCTCACACGCATGCCGACGTTGGCCCGTCGGCTGGGAAGGCACACCCATGCTTACCGTAGTCCCTGATCCCGCCGACGACCGTCGCCTCACGGGTGA
>NZ_JBICRM010000081.1:0-10027 GCF_043197025.1 Nonomuraea marmarensis | reverse complement strand
ACATGCGGGTGCTGGCTGCGGAGCTGGAAACGGCGCTGGCCGGCGTGCAACCCGCAGATAGTGAGGTCGCGTTCTGCTCTTCGGTGGTCGGCGATCTGCTGGATGGGGCGGGGTTGTCGGGCCGGTATTGGGTGGACAACTTGTGCCGGCCGGTGTTGTTCGAGCAGACGGTGCGGGCTGCCGCTGCGGCGGTGGGCAGGGCGGTGTTCGTCGAGGTGAGTCCGCATCCGGTGTTGGTGGGGGATGTGGCGGACAGTTGCGGGTCGGCCGGGGTGTGTGGGTCGTTGCGGCGGGGTGAGGGCGGCCCGCGCCGGATGTTGACTTCGCTGGCGCAGGCGTGGGTGCTGGGTGCGCCGGTGGCGTGGCCGCTGGTGTTGGGGACCGGGCCGGGTCCGGCCGGTCAGCCTCCTACCTACGCCTTCCAGCGAAACCGCTACTGGCTCGACGCCGGAACCAATGCCCCAGGCTCGTCCCGGCACCCGCTGCTTGACCAGGCTGTGCCGCTGGCCGCTGACGACGGGTTCCTGCTGACCGGGCGGTTGTCCCTGGCCACGAACCCATGGCTGGCCGACCACTCCGTGGACGGTGTCGTGCTGCTGCCCGGCACGGCGTTCGCCGAACTCGCGCTGGAGGCCGCCGCCAGGGCCGGGTGCGACCTGGTCGAGGACCTGACGCTGGAGGCGCCGCTGATCCTGCCCCCGTCGGGCGCCGTACAGGTGCAGGTGACGGTGGGCGGGCCGGACGAGCAGGGCCGCCGCACGGTGAGCGTGCACGCTCGGCAGGCGGCGGACGCCCCCTGGGCCCGGCACGCGAACGGACTGCTCGGGACGGCTCCGGCGGCTGCTCACGAGCGGCTGGCGTCCTGGCCTCCCGAGGGGACCGCGATCGACCCGGACGACCTGTACGAACGGCTCGCCGAGCGCGGCTACGAGTACGGCCCCGCCTTCCAGGGCCTGCGGGCCGCCTGGCGCGCGGACGGCCACGCCTACGCCGAGGTCGCGCTGCCCGAGCCGGTACGCGCGGACGCCGACCGATTCACGCTGCACCCCGCACTGCTGGACGCGGCGCTGCACCTGGTGGTGTCCGAGTCGGCCGACGATGGGGACGCCCTGCTGCTGCCGTTCTCGTGGAACGGGGTTCGGGTGGCCGCGCTCGGGGCCGACACCCTACGGGTACGCATCAGCCACCAGGGCGACGACCGGATCTCGCTGGCCATCTTCGACGGAGCGGGCGAGTGGATCGCCGGCGTCGAGACGCTGGCCATGCGCAAGACCCCGAGGAACATCTCCCGCGCCTCCACCGGAGCCACGTCCTACGCCGTCGAATGGACCGAGGCGGCCGCGCCGGCCACGGCCGGGCAGCGATGGGCGGTGGTCGGATTCGACACACTCGCCGACGAGATCGAGGCGGAGCTGACGGCGGCGGGGATCCCCGCGCCGCGCTACTACGACCTCGTCTCCCTGGCCGACATGAGCGCGAGCGAGATCCCCGGCCTGGTGCTGGCACCCTGCCAGGCGGACCCCGACGACCTGCCGTACTCGGCTCACGACGGTCTGCACCAGGTGCTCGACCTGGTGCAGGGCTGGCTCGGCGACGAGCGGTTCGCGAACTCGCGGCTGGTGTTCGTCACGCGGCCGGGTGACCTGGCGGGCGCGGCAGTGTGGGGTCTGGTGCGGTCGGCGCAGTCGGAGCATCCCGGCCGGTTCGCGCTGGCCGAGGTGACGGAGGGCTTCTCGGACTGGAGCCGGGTGGCCGCCGCGGTCGCGGCAGGCGAGACCCAGCTCGTGGCCAGGCAGGACGCCCTGTTGACGCCCAGGCTGGCGCGTCGCGAGGCCGTCACCGAGCCCTCGACGGACGTGTCAGGGACGGTGCTGGTGACGGGCGGCACGGGTGGCCTCGGCGCTTTGGTCGCCGGGCACTTGGTGCGCCGGCACGGGGTACGCGATCTGCTGCTGGTGTCGCGGCGGGGCCCGGCAGCCCCGGGCACGGCGGCGCTGGTGGCCGAGCTGGAAGAGCTGGGCGTGCATGTCACCGTGACGGCCTGCGATGTCTCCGACCGGCAGGCGCTGGCCTCCGTGCTGGCCTCGGTGCCCGCACTGGCCGGGGTGGTGCATGCGGCCGGGGTGCTGGATGACGCGTTGGTGCAGGACTTGACTCCGGATCGGGTGGCGTCGGTGCTGGGGCCGAAGGCGGATGCGGCCTGGCATCTGCATGAGCTGACCCGTGATCGGCCGCTGTCGATGTTCGTGTTGTTCTCCTCGGTGGCCGGTGTGCTGGGCAATGCCGGGCAGGGCAACTACGCGGCGGCCAATGCGTTCCTCGATGCGCTGGCAACCCACCGCCACACGCGGGAGCTGCCCGCGGTCTCGGTGGCCTGGGGTCTCTGGGACACCGACTCGGACATGACCGGCGGGCTCAGCCACGCCGACATCGCCAGGCTCGCTCGGGCGGGCATCGCCCCGCTGAGTGTCGAGCAGGGCTTGGAGTTGTTCGACGCCGCCCTGGTCAGTACCGAGCCGGTCATGGTGGCCGCGCGCTGGGACGGTGCGGGGTTGCGTACCAGGGCTGAGAACGGTGCTCTGCCACCGATGCTGCGCGGACTGGTCCGCGCGCCGCGCCGGGTCGCGTCGAGCCAGGTAAGCACAGGACCGGTGGCCGGGCCGGAGCTGTCCGAGCGGCTGGCGGTGATGGCCGAGGCGGACGCGCGCGCTCATCTCACCCAGCTCGTACGCGGCCACGTGGCCGCCGTGCTCGCCCACCCCAGCCCCGACCAGGTGGACATGGACCGGGCCTTCAACGAGCTCGGCTTCGACTCCCTGACCGCCGTCGAACTCCGCAACCGGCTCAACACCGACACCGGCCTGCGGCTGCCCGCCACGCTCGTCTTCGACCACCCCACAGTCACGTCGCTGGCCGAGTACCTGTTCAACTCGCTGGCCCCCGACGGGCCTTCGCCCGAGGACGCGCTGCGCGCGGCGGTGGACCAGGCCGAGGCGGCGCTGCTGGCCGCCAACGGCCAGGCCGACGCCGTCCGCCCCCAGTTCGTCGCCATCCTGCAGAGCGCCCTGGCCAGGATCGGCGCCACCGCGGCGGCCACCTCGGCCACCGCCCAGAACGGCTCCAACGGGGCCGCGGAGGAGATCGTGTCCGCATCGGACGAGGAGATCTTCGCGTTGATCGACAACCGAGCCATGACATCCCCCTTGAGAACCTCGGAGGAAAGGCCCCGCCATGGCGAATGAGGACAAGCTCCGCGAATACCTGAAGCGGGTCGCCGTCGAGCTGGCGGAGACCCGGCAGCGGTTGGCTGAGGATGAGGGTCGTCGGCATGAGCCGGTGGCGATTGTCGGGATGGCGTGTCGTTATCCGGGTGGGGTGGGCAGTCCTGAGGAGTTGTGGGGGCTGGTCGCCTCGGGGCGGGATGCGATTGGTGAGTTTCCGGGGGATCGGGGTTGGGATGTGGAGGGTCTGTACGACCCGGATCCGGAGGCGGTGGGGAAGTCGTACACGCGGCATGGGGGTTTCCTGTATGACGCGGGTGACTTCGATGCGGGGTTCTTCGGGATGAGTCCGCGTAGTGCGCTGGCGACCGATCCGCAGCACCGGTTGTTCCTGGAGACGTGCTGGGACGCCCTGGAGCGGGCCGGAATGGACCCCGCGAACCTGCGCGGCGACCACGTCGGCGTCTACGCCGGGAACATGTTCAACGACTACTCATCACGGTTCATGCACGGAGCGGTGCCCCCGGCCGTGGAGGGGACGCTGCTCTCCTCCAGCACGCCGAGCGTGCTCTCTGGCCGGGTCTCCTACACCTTCGGCCTGGAGGGGCCGTCGCTCACGGTGGACACGGCCTGCTCGTCCTCGCTGGTCGCGCTGCACCTCGCGGTCCAGGCACTGCGGCGCGGCGAGTGTTCGCTCGCGATGGCGGGCGGCGTCACCGTGATCGCCTCACCGGACGCCTTCATCGAGTTCTCCCGCCAGCGCGGCCTCGCTCCCGATGGGCGGTGCAAGTCGTTCTCGGCTTCGGCTGATGGGGCGGCGTGGGCTGAGGGGGTGGGGGTGCTGGTGCTGGAGCGGTTGTCGGAGGCTCGGCGTAACGGTCGGCGGATTCTGGCGGTGATCCGGGGGACCGCGGTCAATCAGGATGGCGCGAGCAATGGGATGACGGCTCCGAGCGGTCCGGCGCAGGAGCGGGTGATTCAGCAGGCGCTGGCCGATGCGCTGTTGGATGGCCGGGATGTCGATGTGGTGGAGGCGCACGGTACGGGTACCACGTTGGGTGATCCGATCGAGGCCCAGGCGTTGCTGGCCACCTATGGCCGGATGCGTCCGGCGGATCGGCCGCTGTGGCTGGGTTCGGTGAAGTCGAACATCGGTCATACGCAGGCGGCCGCGGGGGTGGCCGGCGTGATCAAGATGGTGATGGCCCTGCGGCACGGCGTGCTCCCTCGCACGTTGCACGTCACCGAGCCCACCCCGCACGTCGACTGGTCGGCGGGCAACGTGCGGCTGCTGACCGAGCGGGTCGAATGGCCGCGCGGCGAGCAACCCCGCCGGGCCGGCGTATCCTCCTTCGGCATCAGCGGCACCAACGCGCACGCGATCGTCGAGGAGTTCGTCCCCGCCCCCGAGCCGCCGGTCGCCCCCGCCTTCACCGGCCCGCTCGCGTGGACGATCAGCGCCCGCGGCCCCCAGTCGCTGGCGGCCCAGGCCGGGCGGCTGCACCAGTTCGTCAGCGAGGGACACGACCCGGTTGACGTGGCGTACTCCCTGGCCAAGCGCCCGGTCCTGCCGCACCGCGCCGTAGTGCTCGGCCACGACCGCGCGGCCCTGACCGACAACCTCGCCCGGTACCTGCGGGGCGAGTCCGTGGCCGATGTGGTCGAGGGCGCCGGCGGCGCTCAGCCCCGCGTGGCCTTCCTCTTCACCGGCCAGGGCGGCCAGCGGCCCGGCATGGGACGCGGGCTGGCCGCCGCCGCGCCGGTGTTCGCCGCCGCGCTCGACGAGGTGTGCGCGGCGCTCGACCCACACCTCGACCGGCCGCTCCGCGACGTGATGTGGGCCGAGCCCGGCACCCCCGAGTCGGCGCTGCTGAACGACACCGCCTACACCCAGCCCGCGCTGTTCGCCTTCGAGGTGGCCGCGTGCCGGCTGCTGGAGTCGCTGGGCCTGACGCCCTCGGTGCTCGCCGGGCACTCGGTGGGCGAGTTCGCCGCCGCGTACGTGGCCGGGATCTGGTCGCTCCCCGACGCGGCCCGCCTGATCGCCGCCCGCGGCCGGCTCATGCGGGAGCTGTGCGCGCCGGGCGCGATGGTCGCCGTGGCCGCCACCGCCGACGAGGTCGCGCCCACCCTCGCCGGGCTGGCGGACCACGTTGGGATCGCCGCCGTCAACGGCCCCACCAGCGTGGTCCTCTCCGGGGCCGAGGAGCCCTGCCTGGCCGTGGCCGACCACTGGCAGCGGCTCGGCAGGCGTACCCGCAGGTTGGCGGTCAGCCACGCCTTCCACTCACCGCTCATGGAGCCGATGCTCGGCGCGTTCGCCGTCGAGCTGGAGAGCGTGACGTTCGGGCAGCGGCGCGTCCCGTCCGTCACCGGCATCCCCGGCGCGTGGACCAGCCCCGGCTACTGGCTGGAGCAGATCAGGCAGCCCGTCATGTTCCACCCGGCAGTCGGCAGGCTGGAGGAGAGCGGCGTCGGCGTCTTCCTGGAGGTGGGGCCACAGGCCGTGCTCTCCGGCATGACCCACGACTGCGTCACCGGCGAGGACGCCACGATCCTCTCCCTGCACCGCCGGGACCGCGACGAGCCCGACGCGCTGGCCGCCTGCCTCGCCGGGGCCTGGACCGCTGGGGCGAACGTGGACTGGGCGGCGCTGTCCCGCCACGGCCACCCCCTCGACCTGCCGACCTACGCCTACGAACGCGAACGCTACTGGCTCGGCGCGCCCGCCAGAGGGTCCGACCTGTCCGCCACCGGCCTGCACGACGTCGATCACCCGCTGCTCGGCGCGGCGGTCGACCTGGCCGGCAACGGCCCGACCGTGCTCACCGGCCGCCTGTCGATCGCCGACGCCCCCTGGCTGGCCGACCACGCGGTGGCCGGAGCCGTCGTACTGCCCGGCGCCGCACTGGCCGACCTGGTCCTGGAAGCCGGTACGCGGGCCGGGCACGGCCTGGTCGAAGAGCTGATGTTCGAGGCCCCGCTGGTCCTGCCGGCCCGCGGCGGGGTGGCCGTCCAGGTCGTCGTCGAGCCGCCGGACGACTCCGGCTCGCGACCGGTACGGATCCACTCCCGCCCGGCCGACGACCACGAGGCCGGCTGGACCCGCCACCTGTCCGGCGCCGTCGCCGAGGACCGGGACGGCGACGCCCGCCCCGATTGGGCCGCCGCCTGGCCGCCCGCCGAGGCCACGCCGGTGGACATCGCGGGCGGGTACGAGCGCCTGGCCGAGCAGGGCTACGAGTACGGGCCCACCTTCCAGGGGCTGCGCGCCGTGTGGCGGCGGGGCGAGGAACTGTTCGCCGACGTGTCGCTGCCCGATGAGGTGGACGTGACCGGGCACGCCATCCATCCGGCGCTGCTGGACGCCATGTTCCACCCGCTGCTGGTCGCCGGCGACGCCGAGGGCCTGCGCCTGCCGTTCGAGCTGCGCGGGGTCAGGCTGCTCGCCACCGAGGCCAGGACGCTCCGAGTGCGGCTGGCCAAGGTCGGCGACGACGGGTGCGCCATCGAGGCCGCCGACTCCTCGGGACGGCTGGCGTTCTCACTGGCCTCGGTACGGACGCGGCCGCTGCCGTCCGGCGCGCTCGGCGGCTCCACCGGGTTGGCCTCGTACGCGGTGGACTGGGTAGAAGCGGCCGCCGAGCCCGGCGACGCGGAGGCGGTCGTGATCCCGTGCGTGAGCGGGCAGGGGAACGTGCCCGCCGCCCTGCGGCAACTCACCGCGCAGGTGCTGGACGCCGGCCAGGACCCGCGCCTGGCCGAGTCCCGGCTGATGTTCGTCACGCGGCCGGGTGACCTGGCGGGCGCGGCGGTGTGGGGTCTGGTGCGGTCGGCGCAGTCGGAGCAGCCCGGCCGGTTCGTGCTGGCCGAGGCCGAGGACGGCTACACCGACTGGGGCCGGATCGCGGCCGTGGGCGAGCCCCAGGTACGGGTACGCGAAGGCAAGCTCCTCGTGCCCCGCCTGGCCCGCCGCAAGGCCGAGCCCTCGACGGACCTAGCCAGGACGGGCGGCCTTGGCGCTGGGACGGTGCTGGTGACTGGCGGCACCGGCGGCCTCGGCGCTTTGGTGGCGCGGCACCTGGTGGCGCGGCACGGGGTACGTGACCTGCTGCTGGTGTCGCGGCGTGGTCCGGCAGCGCCCGGCGTGGCGGACCTGGTGGCCGAGCTGGAGGAGTTGGGCGCGCACGTCACTGTGACGGCATGCGACGTCTCCGACCGCGAGGCCCTGGCGTCGGTGCTGGCCTCGGTGCCCGCGCTGGCCGGGGTGGTGCATGCGGCGGGAATCCTGGACGACGCTCTGGTGGAGGATCTGACTCCGGATCGGGTGGCGTCGGTGCTGGGGCCGAAGGCGGATGCGGCCTGGCATCTGCATGAGCTGACCCGTGATCGGCCGCTGTCGACGTTCGTGCTGTTCTCTTCCCTGGCGGGCGTGCTGGGCAATGCCGGGCAGGGCAACTACGCCGCGGCCAATGCGTTCCTCGATGCGCTGGCCACGCACCGCCGGGAGCTGGGGCTGCCTGCGGTCTCGGTGGGCTGGGGGTTGTGGGACGCCGAGTCCGGCATGACCGGGGAGTTGAGCCGGGCGGATGTGGCCAGGCTGGCTCGGGCGGGCATCGCCCCGCTGAGCGTGGAGCAGGGTTTGGAGCTGTTCGACGCGGCTTTGGTCAGTGCCGAGCCGGTGATGGTGGCGGCCCGCTGGGACAGTGCCGGGCTGCGTACCAGGGCTGAGAGCGGTGATCTGCCGCCCATGCTGCGCGGACTGGTCCGCGCGCCCCGGCGGGCCGCGGGCGGCGCGCAGGCCGAGAGCCTGACCTCGCTGATGGCCCGGCTGGCCGAGCTGACCAAGGAAGAGGGACTGCGCCTGCTCACCGACCGGGTACGCGGCCACGTCGCCGTCGTCCTCGCGCACGCCAGCGCCGAGAAGATCAGCGTCGATCGGGCGTTCACCCAGCTCGGCTTCGACTCCCTGACCGCCGTCGAACTGCGCAACCGGCTCAACGCCGACACCGGGCTGCGGCTGCCCGCCACGCTCGTGTTCGACCATCCCACGGTCAGCTCGCTCGCCGAGTACCTGTTCAGCACGCTGGCCCCGGCCACGCCCTCACCCGAGGAGACCCTGCGCGGCGCCCTCGAACGCGTGGGGTCCATGCTCACCAGCGCCAAGGACGACGGCGAGGCCATCCGCAGCAAGCTCGTCGCGGTGCTGCAGAGCGGCCTGGCCATGTTCGGCCCGTCCCAGGGCGCCCCCGACGACACCGTGATGGAGAAGATCGACTCCGCCTCTGACGAGGAGATCTTCGCCCTCATCGACAACGAACTGTGACTGGAAGGCTGACCGATGAGGACCGAGGACAAGCTCCGCGACTACCTCAGGCGCGCGACCGTCGAGCTGGCGGAGACCCGGCAGCGGTTGGCTGAGGATGAGGGTCGTCGGCATGAGCCGGTGGCGATTGTCGGGATGGCGTGTCGTTATCCGGGTGGGGTGGGCAGTCCGGAGGAGTTGTGGGGGCTGGTCGCCTCGGGGCGGGATGCGATTGGTGAGTTCCCGGTAGACCGTGGCTGGGATGTGGAGGGTCTGTACGACCCGGATCCGGAGGCGGTGGGGAAGTCGTACACGCGGCATGGGGGTTTCCTGTATGACGCGGGTGACTTCGATGCGGGGTTCTTCGGGATGAGTCCGCGTAGTGCGCTGGCCACTGATCCGCAGCACCGGTTGTTCCTGGAGACCTGCTGGGACGCCCTGGAGCGGGCCGAGATCGAACCTGGCACGCTGCGCGGCACCCGCACGGGCGTCTACGCCGGCAACATGTACGACTACTACTCCACCCGCTTCCTCGACCGGGCGCCCGAGTCCGTCGAAGGCACCCTGTTCACCTCCAGCGCTCCCAGCGTGCTCTCCGGCCGGGTCTCCTACACCTTCGGCCTGGAGGGGCCGTCGCTCACGGTGGACACGGCCTGCTCGTCCTCGCTGGTCGCGCTGCACCTCGCGGTCCAGGCGCTACGGAGCGGCGAGTGCACACTGGCGCTGGCCGGGGGCGTGACGGTCATGTCGTCACCGGTTCCGTTCGTGGAGTTCTCCCGCCAGCGTGCCCTCGCTCCTGATGGGCGGTGCAAGTCGTTCTCGGCTTCGGCTGATGGGGCGGCGTGGGCTGAGGGGGTGGGGGTGCTGGTGCTGGAGCGGTTGTCGGAGGCTCGGCGTAACGGTCGGCGGATTCTGGCGGTGATCCGGGGGACCGCGGTCAATCAGGATGGCGCGAGCAATGGGATGACGGCTCCGAGCGGTCCGGCGCAGGAGCGGGTGATTCAGCAGGCGCTGGCCGATGCGCTGTTGGATGGCCGGGATGTCGATGTGGTGGAGGCGCACGGTACGGGTACCACGTTGGGTGATCCGATCGAGGCCCAGGCGTTGCTGGCCACCTATGGCCGGATGCGTCCGGCGGATCGGCCGCTGTGGCTGGGTTCGGTGAAGTCGAACATCGGTCATACGCAGGCGGCCGCGGGGGTGGCCGGCGTGATCAAGATGGTCATGGCCCTGCGGCACGGCGTGCTCCCTCGCACGTTGCACGTCACCGAGCCGACGCCGCACGTGGATTGGTCGTCGGATGGCGTGCGGTTGCTGACCGAGCAGGTCGAATGGCCGCGCGGTCAGCGTCCCCGCAGGGCGGGGGTCTCGTCCTTCGGGGTCAGTGGGACGAATGCGCACGTGATCGTGGAGAGTGCGCCGGAAGTGGATCCTGTGGCGTCGGTGGGGCTGCTGCCTGGTGCTGGGGTGCTGGTGTGGGTGGTGTCGGGCAAGAGTGCGG
>NZ_JBICRM010000080.1:0-11383 GCF_043197025.1 Nonomuraea marmarensis | reverse complement strand
GCGAGCCATCGACGATCTCGCTCACCGTGGCGGGATCGCCGCCTGACCAGCGACTCCGCCCAACATCAGCCCAACATCACCAAACTTGACTCGATCTTCCCGGCTTCGCCGAATCAAGCCGGGCTAGCAGGCAACCAAGGGTGAGCCTCAGGGTGGAGCCCTCGGCGTTGCCCCGGAAGTGATAGCGCACCCTGCTCCGAAGATTCTGCTTGCTGGCCCGGTTTGCCATGCGGCGAGGGGCGATCCCCACATAGAGGAGGCGGTCAGCGGGCAGACTCGGATGCGGAGGCTGGGCGAAATACCACCCGTAGATGCCTGCAGCGGCCGGCACTGGACTTGGGCGAGTGAGGACTTCGGTCGCTTTCCACAGCTTGACCGGCTCCAGCAGCTCAGCAGTGTTCATCCTCGGCCCCAATCTGGTTGGTACAGGAAGGCTAGAGCACGCCACCGACAACAAAGATCAGGATGCTACCGCTATGGATCCGCGGGCGCCGTGCAGCAACGCCTTCGCCCCTTTGCGATCACTTCTTGAGTAGCGCGAGATCTCGCTGACGAACTGCACGGCCTTCCCACATGATCAACTGCGACCAGCCCAGCTCCGCGTAGGGCCGGGGTCCCACACGAATAGATGTCGTAGGAGAAGGCGCTCGCAGTACTTAGCAGGCATACAAGGTGTACGTGAGAGTAAGGGTTAGGTAGTGTCCCGAGCGTGCGCCCATACATTCGCTGGCTTTCTCTCGCGGCAGCACTCGTCTCTCTCACAGTAGTGACAGGTTGCTCAGGGGACTCCGACAAGCCCAGCTTGGAGGAGGCCACGAAACAGCTCATCGCGGACGGCAACAAGCTCATGGCCTCTCGCGAAGTAGCCACATCCGGAAAAGTGGTAGCGACAGAACGAGCAGACAAAGATACCGAATCAGGCTGCGCGCCTGGTCAGGTGCAACGCTTCTTTCGTGCTCAGGGGGATCTCTCCGGCCCACCTGACGTACACATGCCGTACAACTCCGCCGGCCTGATGCAGAGCGCGCTGGAGTTCATGGGCTACGACTCGGTTGTGAACGACCGAGATCTTCGCGATGAAAACTTGGGAGTCTCCGTCGTGCACAACTCTAAGACGGGACTGACCTTCACTCTGACGGTGCGCAACGGCCAGAAACCCAACATCATGATCGTCGGCAAAACCAGTTGCTACGCCCGTGACCGCTGACTCGCCGTGCTCAGCTAGGTCATCTGGGCCGCCTCCTTGCGCAAGAGATCGGCCTGTTTCCGTAGACGGTCGGCAGTAGATACGCAACCCTCGCGGAGGAGTTCGATCTCACGACCCAACTGCGCAGCCTGAGTATTGAACCGACTTGCAGCAGGCCCCTTCCAGAACGTATCAACACTCTGAGGGTTCGCCAGAGTGCCGACGAACACTTCCTCCAGATCCTTTGCGAATCGGGTGAGCGTGGCGGCAAGCAGCTCCTTGTCAGCGGCCTGCCGTAGAATCTGACCCGGGTCGGGAAAAGACACGCTTAGCCTCCCCGCCTCTCCAGCGCTTTGACCAGAGCCTTGTAGAGCCTCCCCTGGAACGCTTTGTCAACCTGGTCCTGATCCTCATCCGTCAACGGCTTCTGCTTGTGCTGTGCCAACGATTCGGTCACCCAACGGTTCTGTATGTCTACGATCTTCGTGGCGACCTTATCTGCAGTATCGGGTGTCTTCCCGTCGAAATAGTCTGTGATCACCGTTTTCAGTTTGTCTTTGAAGTCATCCTGTACCCGATCTCGAGCAGTCGCGGTTGAAGGATTATTGATTGGCCAATACTTGTTGGAGAGCCAATCGACGGGCAGCAACATGACGCCTGCTAGCCAATCTGCGTACTCGTCATCACTCCACTCCGCATGAGCGGATCCGTCCAATAGTAGATTCGCTGCCCCGCTCGACAAGGCGCTATGAGTAACGAATTTGGCACGTATCTGATCGTCACTGTCAAAGGGGTGAAATCGGCCGATATCCATCTTCACTGTGTAGTCATGCCAGGCTTTTAATAATGTATTGGCCGCGACCTTGTCTTGCATCAGAGAGCCAAAGAACCGTGCCGCCACGTCGGTGCCAAGCTTGTCCCACGGCGGGTCCGGGTAAAGCTTTTTCAGACTGGGCGAGGACTCTTTTGCCTGTACGCGCGCAAACTTGTCGAGATAGGGCACTACGTTTTTGGCCAGCACTTGGGTGACTGGTGAGCCCTCGAACTTACGACCCACAACCCTTTGGATCCATTGGCCACCTAGCCAGGGGGTACCCTCGGCGCCTACGCCATTAATGATGTTGAGCCAGGCCCGTTCCCGTACGCGATCATCCCCCGCGCCTGGCCTCAGAGCCTTATCCAGAACGCCCGCCAACCGCTCCTCAAAGCCCGGAAGGCCGGTCTGCATGACCCGTGTTGGGTGCAGTAACCAGCCCGCAGCGTCCTTGTTCTCGGCCAGCAGCGATTGCAGCGCCTCCGGGTTGACGCCATATGCCTCCACCAGCGCATCGAGGTTCCAGTTCGGACTTGTCGACCCATCTGCGGCGAGCGATCGGCTCAGTACACGACGTGCCACCTGGTTAAGAAGAGTGCTCGAAGCTTTGGACATCGTTACAAGCGCCGTCAGCACGCCAGGATCGGTCGTATCTATGAACTTTTGCCAGTCCGCACCCAACCGTCCGGCACGTTCAGCGTTGGCGTATGCCTCAGCCAACGGACCCAAACTCTCACGGCCCTCCTGACGGACAGAGGGCGGAAGTCCCTTGTCCATGGCTGTGGGGCCCTTGTCTTTCATCCACTGCATGAACAGCGCGCGGAATCTGTCCGGCCCGATAGCAGCCAGCAAGGAAGCTGCATAGGCGGGATCTTCCAACTTGTCTTTCGTCGCCGCTACGGCGTCCGTCACCTTGCGCCAACTTTTCACCGAGTTCTCGACGTCATGCTCCTTGAGCGCCGCGGTGATGGGGGCTGCATCGGCTTTTCCCTGTCGGGCAGCTTCCGCTTCGTTGTTGAACGTGAAGAACACACTCAACAGACCGTTCCCTGAGCCTGGGACCATCTGCTTGAGCGTATCCGTCCGCCATTTAAGATCCCGCTGGCTGTCATCGAAGAACGCCCAGGACCGATGCATGGCGGCCACTCCCTGCGGACCAGTCCAAGATGCGCCAGCCTCGGCGATAGCCGCCTCAAGCCCCGGCCGCGTCTGGCCCAGGACGTTCTTGCCGATGGTCATCTGGTGCATCAGCCGTTCTGCCCCGCCGGGGTCGATCCCAACGAACTCCCCCATGGACTCTCCCCGAGGGTGTGGGTTACAAGGCAGGAGTCAAGCACACCAGCCAATCCCGGTAAATGCCCCACGCACCTCTATAAACAACCGGAATTACTCTCTCGAAGTAACTAGGCGCCCCAAAATGGGCAAAGCTGCCCATGAGGGTGCAATGCTGGCTAAACTTCCATGCCTTCGATTCGCTGACGCGGGACACGGTCGGCCGTGACACCAGCCGAGTGCTCGAACGTGATCAACACGGTCAACGCAGTGCTGCAAGACTGCCTCGTCAACCTGATGCGTACAGCGAGCACTTAAACGTTCTCTGCTCGGCGTCGGGGCAATCGATCCAGCTTGATTGGGGGCTGACGTTGGCCAAGGTGCCCCGTTGCTGTACCTCCTCCGCGGACGAGGTGGAAGTGAACAACACCTCGGTGTAGAACCGATTGCGAGGGCCGGGGCGAGGGCGCTCCACTACATGAGCTTGGACCACGGCAAGTCATCGCAATTCTCGTCTTCATTGGGGAACCACATGCAATTTGCACCCATGCAGAGCTGACTGTGCCGATCTTTGAGGAGGGCCCAGCCAGGTCCGTAGTGGCTCCTGACCGCTCGCTCGATCTATTCGCGAACCGCTTCGAGCTGACCCGGCACGTTGTCTCGCTCATCAACGAGGACCCGCCCGCGGAGCGGATCCTCTACCTGCACGGGCTGGGCGGCAATGGCAAGTCGTTGCTGTTGCGGCACCTGGAGCAGCGTTGCTGCCTGCATACAGACCAGTGGGCAGCCGTTCGCAACGCCTCTGACGCCGAGTTGCTGGTGCGATTGGCCGAGCATGGTGAGCAGGTGCCGGTGGCCAGGATCGACTTCGGAGCGCGGCCGGCGGGTGAGAACCGCCCGCAGGAGGCGTTCTCGGCGTTGTTCATGCTGAAACGGCAGCTGGCCCGGTCCGGGATCGCGACTCCCCGGTTCGACTTCGCGGCGATCACCTACCTTCACAAGCTCGGCTTCGACATTGCGCATCGGGTGCCCGAGCTGTTCCCGCGGGGAGAGGCCGGCATCGCGTTGGACATCGCCGATGCCGTCATGACGCTGCCGGTTCTGCGTGTGGGGCAGCAGCTGTTCCAGGTGGTCAACTCCCGGATGGACAAGGTCTTCACCCGGAGGCGGATGCAGCGCCGTGTCCCGCAGGTGGATGCCGAGCAGATACTCTCTCTGGTGCCCGAACCGGATCTACTGCACGAGTTGCCCCGCCTGTTCGCCAAGGATCTGAACGACGCCGCCGCCGAGCACGCGCGGATCGTATTGCTCTTCGACACCCACGAGGCCTTCTTCGGTGAAGCCATCGGCGATGCGGACAGCTTGATCCATGCTGACAAGCTGATGCGTGACGAGTGGCTGCGCTGTCTCCTGGGCCACCTTGATCTGGGAGCGGGGATCGTCGCCATCCTGGCGGGCCGTACCCGTCCGCCGTGGTCGGCTGCTCCCGTCTTCCCCATTCCCGGGCGCTATCTCGACCTCCGGCTGGTCGGCCATCTTACGAACGCCGACGCGCGCCAATATCTGAGCCTGGCCGGCGTCACCGATCCGTCCATGCGCGAGGCACTGGTGGAGTACGCCTCCACCGCACGTGACGAAGTGCACCCGTACTTCCTGGGCTTGTGCGCGGATGTCGCTCTTGCCGCTGGGTCGCGCCTGAACCCTTCGGACTTCACGACCCTCGTGGATAAGGAACGCGACCTGGCACATCGGTTGCTGCAATGGACGCCTGCCGAGGCTGAGTACGGAATCCTGGCGGTCAGTGCGTGCCGGGCCTTCACCGCCAAGACCTTCCGCCATCTGGGCCAGGTGCTGGACTTTCCCAGTGATCGCAGCGCGTTCAGCAAACTGACGGCTTTCTCCTTCATCGCCCCATTGCGTGGCGGCACGGCCAGTGGATCCGGCGCGTACACCATGCACAACATCCTGCGCCGATCACTCCAGAACGTCCGCCCGGCGGAGGTACGCAGAGCTCATGAGGTGCTGGCCCGGCACTACGGCGAGCGCGAAGAGTTCACCGCCGAGTTGGAGGCGGCCTATCACCTGAGCCATCTCGACCCTGCGCAAGGCGTGGCGGCCTGGGTAGCGCTGATGGACCGCGGTCTCGCCACTGGCCGCTTCGATCAGTGCCGTGCCCTCGCGGGCCTGCTCAGCGAACTGCGTATCGACCGCGATGAGGACAGGGGCCGTTGCCTGTACCGGGTAGCCCGCGCCTACCTCGGTCTGGGCCGCTGGAACCAAGCCGAGGCCCTGCTGAACGGGCTACCTCAAAGGTCGGCTCATGCCGAACTCGTACGCGCCGAGGTGGCCTTCTGCAGAGGTGACTTCGAACGGGCCGAACGTCTGGCCCAGGCGGCACTTGCCCTCTCCGAGGGGGACGCCCGGGAGGGGTTCCTGTTCCGGTTGGCCGAGATCGAGCTGTACCAAGGACGCTTCCGCGACGGACGCCGGCACGCCACCGAAGGCATGGACACCACAGCCGACCAGGCACCGTGGCTCAAACTTCTGGGTGAGATCGAATACTTCTCCGGCAACGTCGAACGTGCTGACACGCTCATCAACCAGGCACTGCAGGAAGTCGGGGCCCGTCCCACCCATCTGCGAGATCAAGCACTGTACGCCGGTCTGTTGCAGGATGCCGCTCTGGTCGCCGAGGCCACGGGCACTTGGCAGATCGCGCTGGACAGTCAGAACAAGGCGCTGGCGATCCGCAAAGCGTCCGAAGACGCCCGCGGAATCGCCCAGTCCCTCCACGGGCTGGGCAAGGCCCAATGCGGGCTCGGTCTGCTGAAAGAGGCCGCCCACACCCTCGCCGAAGCGGGCCGCATGGCCCGAGATCTCGGCGACGGCCTGCTAGCGGCGAAGGTCACGCACAGCGAAGCCGACGTCCGCCGGGCCAACGGCGACCACTCAGGCGCACGGCGACTGACGCAGCAGGCACTGACCGAGTTCGAGCGTCACGGCACCCCTTACGATGTGGCCTCCGCCTGCCTCTCGCTTGCGCGTCTTACACAGGGTCGCGAGCGTGTCCGCTACGCCGACCGCGGACGGTGCGCCGTTGCTCAGGGTGGGTTCGGCGTCCTGAATCAGTTGTTCCCCGACCAGGCCATCCCCTCCTCAGAGCGAATACTCAACGGGCTCACCGGCTTCTGCTGTGGTGACGCACTCGGCGTGCCGTGGGAGGGGAAGCCTCCTCAGGACATCGCTCTCACGGACACACTGACCGCACGCGGGCAATGGCCGACCGGCAGTACCTCGGACGACACCGAACAACTCATCCTGCTCGCCGAAGATCTGATCAACACCGGTGGCTCAGAACGTACCTTCCTCACCGCCCTCGCCAGGGCACTGCCCACCATGCGCGGCGCCGGCCCGACCACTCGACGGGCGGTAGCGCGTTTCGAGGCGACCGGATCCCTTGTGGCAGATGGTGGGGCAACCAACGGCGCGATGATGCGCGTACTGCCCGTCGGCTGGGTCCTGCCGGCTACCGATGCCGCACGTCGCCGCGAGCTGGTCGAGCGGATGACCAAGACCACTCACGCTGATCCGAGAGCCATCGCCACCGCCTGCGCGGTCGCCGCCATGGGATCTTGGGCACTCGAGACCTGTACTGCCGAGGACCTGATCACCATCGCCAGAGAGGAACTCGATCACTTCGGCATTCCCGACGCCGAAGGATGGGAACTCAGTCCGAGCGGAGTATCACTGGACGTCATGGACACGTTGGGAGCGATCTTGCACGTGCTCGGCCTCCACGAGGAACCGGTCAGCGCTATGCGGTACGCGGTCAGTCTTGGCGGGGACACTGACACCGTGGCTGCAATCGTCGGAGGCATCCTGAGCTGCCGCCAAGACACGGTGGACATCCCCTGGGCACCGCAAGTCGCGCTCCCCGGGGCGTTGGACGCGCTTGCGCAAGGGCTACGAGCTACGCGACAGGCCATGTATGCCTGACTTCTGGATCATCGGCCCCATCGCCTGGGACTTCGCTCTATACGTCGACCGTCTCCCCGCGAGCGGCCACTTCGTCCAAGCCACCGAAAGCGCCGAGCGCCCCGGAGGAACCGGCGCGAATGTCGCCACAGCGTTGAGCCAGGCCGGCGGTCGCGTGCACATGGTGGGCTACGTGGGATCGGATACCGCCGGCCAGAGCATGATGAAGGCGCTGACCGCGGCTGGCGTAGATGTCGATCACGTGCAGGTCCTACACGGCCGCACGTCCTCCGTCGTTCTGCTCATCGAACCCAACGGCGAGCGCACCATCGTCGGCATCCATCCTGATCTGCTGCACAACATCACAATTCCCGTTGCTGCGGTGGCTCCGGGTGACATCATCTACTTCGCCGCCTGGCGCGATGTCTTCGCCCCCGCCGCCCAAGCCATGGCCGCCGCGGGAGCACTGGTTACGAGCGTCCCGCCGGGCACGATCCCCGCCATGCGGTACCTGATTGGTTCTCGTAATGACTTCACCGTCATCCCCGAGAAGACCACCGCCATCGTGACCGAGGGCGCCAACGGCGTCACTGTGTATTCGGCAGGCCGCACCGATCATTTTCCAGCCATCCCCACAGATGTAGTGGACGCAACCGGTGCCGGTGATGCCTTCGCCGCCGGCGTGCTCTGGGAGATCAGCAGAGGAAGACCGCTAGTCGAGGGCGTACAGCTCGGACTTGCCTGGGCCGCTACCACTGTCCGAGTGAAATCGTCCATGCCCACCGAAGCACCGGCAAACCAACCAGGGATCAAAAAGCAGAAGCCATAAGGCTTGCCCCGCACGGCCCGCTCACCCCTGAAGGTCCGGCCTGACTGTGAGATCTTCATCCATACAATAGGTGGCACGCCTGGTTGCGGATGCGGAATTCAGGGCGGGAAGGCGGGAAGAGTTCATCGCATTTCGCGCCGATCAACGACCCTGACCGTTTCCTGGTGTCGCCTTTCGGGGCAGTCTGCGTGGCCGCTGTTGTACGGCTGGGAGATGTCGCGGTCCTCATTGGTCGCGGTTCCACGCCGCCACGGTCACGCTGGGACGGCGTGGAACGGATATTCGCTCGTTCCCGCCTTCTGGACGATGAGATTGTCTTGGTCTTCGCCTGCTTAGGGCTCGGGCTGGACTTCGCCGAAGGGCGCCCGCTGAGCGTCACCGAAGGCGTCGGCGTTGAGGCGACCGGAAGCGGTTGCCCAGCTACACCGGTAAGCGGTGTGGACCTCGGGGTGGAATCCAGGCCGGACGAGCTGAGCGGACTCCAGGTGTTCGACCAGGCGGCGAAGACCGCGCCGACCAAGAGGCCAGCCACGAGCAGTGGCCTGGTAGCGCTGGCCCAACTCCACAATGAAGGCCTCTGCGGTGGAGTTGGCGCCGAGTACCTACGCCAGCCGAAGGAATCCGAGTCGTCGAGCCCGGTCCGGGGACGGATCGGCAGACCGTACGGTGGTCGCCTCAGTCGGCCGGATGACGAGGCAGAGGGATCGTGATCATTGTGCATGGGCCTCCTATCTCACTGCTCGTTCATGTAAGGGTGACGCAGCGTGCCATCCACGGAGTGGAGCGACGCGGTATGTCGAGCAGCACAACGTGAAATGGCCCCGGAAGACCGGGGCCGAAGATGGATGAACCTGGACTACTCGTCCAAGGCATCGTTGATCTTGTTATTGATCTGCTCTTGTTGGCCGTCCATGCACTTGGCGTAGACCCGCAGCAGGACATCCACGCTGTGCCCGGCGCGCTTGGCGACTTCGACTGCCGGGACGCCAGCGTTCAGCCAGAGCGAAACCGCCGCGTGGCGGAGGTCGTACGGGCGAGCAGCGAGCGAAGAGGCGATCTGTTCCGGGGTGAGCGCGAGTTTGCGGGCTTCCTGCCAGACGTAGGAGTGCGCCGAGCTGGAGTACGAGCCGCCCGTCCCCGTGGCGAAAATCCTGCCGTCGTTGGTGGTGCCGTACGTGGCGATGTGCTCGCGGAGCATGGCGACCAGGATGGGCGGGATCGGAATCTCTCGTGTCTCCTTGTCCGCGCGGTGTTTCAGGCTGCGCGACTCGTGGGTCTCGCCGGAGTTGGTCCAGCGCTTCGTTCCCTGGGGTCGCGCCTTCTCCAAGACGATCAGCCCCCAGCCTGTCTCGGGCAACGTGCAGTTCCTCAGCCGCAAGTCGGCCGCCTCCTCAGGTCGGAGGGCGGCGAAGTAGATGCAGGCGAACAGCGCTTGGAGCCGGGCACCGCGCTTGCGGCCCACCTTGGGCACGGCGTCGAGGAGATGTCGTGCTTGTGCCGGGTTGACCACCGTGCGGGGATCGACGACTGTTACGGCCTTCGGCACCGTCCATTTGATCTCGTCCAGCGGGTTGTTGCTGAACATCTTCTGCTCTACGGCGTGCTCCAGCAGGTGATGCAGTATGGCGCGCTTGCGCCGTACCGTGTTCGCTCCCGCTGGAGTACCGGCGAAGGTGACCGAGATGGCGTCGAGAGCCGTACGGAGGACGTGGGCCTCTCCCAAGGCTGCCAGTGGGAGAGACGCCCTTTCCAGCCAGCCCAGGGCTGCTGCTTGGGCCGAGGTCAGGTCGGCCCGCCGCTTCTCCGGCAGCAGCGCGTGAACTCTGAGCACCTCCCGCAGGTCCCCAGCCGAGGGACGGCGCGGCGCGTCGGCCACCAAGGCTGGGATCAACGAGAGGAGCGCGTACGCATCCGTCTCTCGGGTCCGCGCCGCGGACATGCTCCAACGGCGGAGAACGTACGCCTGAGCGAACTCCAGGAACGACGGCCCGCAGGATTCGGGCGCCAGCATCGACACCGGCAGCCCCGTGGCGACGTCGAACTCCTCCCCCGCTTTGGCCGCCTGTCGAAGGTCCGACATAAAGGCATTGGCCAGTCCCTTGGTCCGGAAACTCTTGGACCTCTCCTTGCCTGCAACCCGCCAGCGGGCGACATAAGCCAGTGTGCCGCGGTTGGAGCGCGGCTGGATCTGGCTGAACTTCACGTCGTAGGTGGTGTTCACGCGGCCTCCCGTCGAGAGTTGAGCCAGGAGATGAGGTCGCTCCGCCAGACGCGGAGTTCGAGGTTGGGCAGTTGAACGCAGACCGGCGCGCGGCCGAGCTCGCGCCAGCGGTAGAAGGTGCGGCGGGAGACTCCGCCGAGTTCGGCAAGGACCTGGGGAACAGTCAGCAACTCGTCACTTCTGCTCATCGAGGATCACCGCCGATCCTTGGGAGGCGGACGCCGGTGATGGCCGCGGCGAGGAACTGTTCGCCTATGGAGAGCCCTTGTCCGGCGTACTGCCAGTGGGCGACAACGAGGACGGTGTCCTCCTCGAACAAAGGCAGCCGTCCGGTAGAGATCTCTTCGGCGTGCACGTGTTCTTCGCGGGCGGCGCGCAGGGCGCCGAGGGTGGTGGAGTAGTGCCGACTCTTGGTGGAGAAGTGACCGCGGAAGCCGAGCATGTGGGCCCAGTGGGTGAGCCGGAGTTCGGCCAGGCCGGGGTGGCCGCCCAGGCGCATGCAGGCGGCGATCAACTGGCGGGCATGCTCGCGTACGGGGAGAGCGCTCAAGTCGTCGAGGGGTTGAATGCGCCGGTCCAGAGTGCCGACGCATTCAGCTGCCTTCGTGGCGTACTTGGCGATGTAGGCGGCCACGGCCTGGTCCGTGAGATCCCCATCCATGGTGATACGGCGGCTGTCGAGTTGGGTCCCCCACCGGAACGCGCGGCGCAGTGGCTTGACCTCTGCTGTCACCGCGGCGGCTGCGTGTTGGACGGCTTGGTCGAGCGCGTCAGCCGTCGCCCATGCTGGAGGCGGTGTGTCCGGGCCGTCCGGTCCGTCGAGGCGGATGACGGCGTGGAAGTGGACGACGCCGCGGCGTTGATATTCGGCGACTTTGGCGAAGGCGATGCTCACGTGCTCGCGCAGTGCCTTGACGGTCAGGCCGTTGAGCCTGGCGAAGCGGCGGCGCAGGGCGAGCGGGTGTTAGACGTCATTCGTTCTGACCATGGATCGAGTCTTCAGCGTCACTGTGGCTGAGGACGTTCATCGATCATGAGGTTCTTGTTGCTGTCCTTGGTGCGCGACGACACCGTGAGTATGTCCAC